>JAFTAC010000258.1 GCA_017458805.1 Victivallales bacterium
CGGTCCTATTGAACAAGACCCCGGATGGCCGCCAAAGGGCGATGACGGGGGAAAAACGCCTTCTCCGCCAGAGCCTCCTCCTGAACCGCCGTTTTCCCCCGATCCACCCCCGCCAGAACCGCCTCAGCAGAAGCCTGTCGTCGATGTGAACGGCTGTCCTGTCAAGGTCATTGGCAAGGTTGTCGCCATCTATGACACAAATGGCAAGCTGCTCCGCCAGGAGGACATTATCGACTATACAAAGACGAACATCAGGGGCGAGTTCGCCCATCTGCACGTTTTCATTGAACGCTGGAATTCGGAGGGTAAGAAGGAGAACATCATGCTTCTTCTCCGCCAGCATGGGATTGACCTGCAGAAGCTGAAGGACGACATGAAGATGCCCGACGTGGATGATTTCGACTTCATCTGCCATGTGGCATACGACCAAAAACCTCTGACGCGACGGGAGCGTGCGGAGAATGTACGAAAGACGGATTTTCTGAGCAAGTACGGACCAGCAGCGCGTGAGGTGCTCGAGGCCTTGCTTGACAGGTACATGAACGCCGGCATCTACGATGTCGAGAACCCGCATGTCCTGTCCCTTGCCCCGTTCCTGCAGATGGGCCGCCCGAATATCATTGCACAGCGCTTCGGTGGCCTTGACGGTTACCGCAAGGCGGTTGCTGAACTTGAGAATCTGCTCTACAAAGCGAGTTGATAGATGGCTAACATTTCAAATTTCGTCAAACGAATCCGCGACATCATGCGCAACGACGCGGGCATCAACGGCGATGCCCAGCGCATCGAGCAGATGGTCTGGCTTCTCTTCCTGAAAGTCTATGCCAGCCAGGAGAACAAGTGGCGTTTCGATGCCGAAAGCAATGGGGAGACCTACATCTCCATCATCCCGGACAACTGCGGCTGGAACGCCTGGGCGCACTGCGAGAACCCCAAGGACGCCATGACGGGGGACGCATTGCTGGATTTCGTGAACAACACTCTGTTCCCTGCCTTGAAGGGGTTGAATGTCACGCCCCAGACGCCCATCAAGAAGGCCATCGTGAAGGCGACCTTCGAGGATGCCAACAACTACATGAAGGACGGCGTGCTGCTTCGCCAGATCGTCAACATCATCGACGAACTGAATCTCGACGACTATGAGGAAAGCCACGCCTTCGGCGAAATCTACGAGACGATCCTGCGAGAATTGCAGAGCGCAGGCTCCGCCGGCGAGTTCTACACGCCCCGCGCCGTGACGGACTTCATGGCTCAGATGATAAAGCCCCGCATCGGCGAGAAGATGGCTGATTTCGCGTGCGGGACAGGCGGATTCCTCATCAGCTGGCTCAAGGAGCTTGAGAAACAGAAGTCCCGCCCCGAAGACGTGCCACTCTACGCAGATTCCATCTATGGCATCGAGAAGAAGCCGTTCCCGTATATGCTCTGCATCACAAATATGCTTCTGCATGACGTTGACGTGCCGCGCATCTACCACGACAACTCCCTGCTGAAGAATGTCCTGGACTACACGGATGCCGACCGTTATGACGTGATTCTTATGAATCCCCCGTATGGAGGAAGCGAGAAGAAGGAAGTCCAGAACCATTTTCCCGATGAC
>JAFTAC010000030.1 GCA_017458805.1 Victivallales bacterium
ATCCGCACAATACTGGTGGCTACAAGAAGCTGAACCAGTTCAAGTATCCGACTGAAACCGTCGGCCAGTTCGACTCCATCCACTTGGACTTCTGGGACAACAACTACCTTATCAGCCTCAATGCGGCATACAAGATAGCCCACCGCCACGGTGAGTTCTCCAACTGCGTCTTCGTCGATGGCCACTGCGGCGGCTTCAAGAAGCAGGAAACCGTCGATTTCAACAGCAATATTTTCTGGCATCTTTCCAAGTAAAATCATAGAGGTATTCCAAATGAAACTAATCCGATTCACACTGATTGAACTTCTCGTTGTCATCGCCATCATCGCCATCCTGGCCGCCATGCTCCTGCCCGCCTTAAGCAAGGCACGCGAGAAGGCACGCGCCATCTCCTGCATCAGCAACCTCAAGCAGATTGGTCTTGGAATGGCCATGTACTCCCAGGAGTACGACGATTTCAATTGCTACGAGTACTTCTATCCTGTCGCCTCGGGGCAGGCCCCGCTTATCTGGTGGCAGGACGCCATCGCCCCCTACATCGGCGACTACAAAATCGTCACCTGCCCCTCCATGGCCACCCCAATCAAGTGGACTGCCCTGCGCCCAACCTCCACCTCCGCATTCACCTACCCTGACCCGCTTGTCACCGCCTACGGACGCGCCGCCGCCACGTCCGGCGCCGGCACCCTTACGACTTCAAACAGCATGTTCAAGCTCCATCAGTTCAAGACCCCGACCCAGACCGCAAATGGTGTCGACACCACCCAGATGGAGCTCCAATACTGGGCAGATACAACCGGCAGCCTCACGGTCGGCCATGCGTCATGCCGCCTGGGCGTCCGCCACGGCAACAACTTCAACATGGTCATGGTTGACGGCCACTGCGAAGCCGCCAACTACTCCGACCCGAACGGAAGGCTCTGGAAAGTCCAGTAACCTATTGAAGAAATTTCCCTGGAATAAAAAACCATCAGCCCCGAGGTACTCACAATGAAACTCCTACGATTCACCCTCATTGAACTGTTGGTGGTCATCGCCATCATCGCCATTCTTGCCGCCATGCTTCTGCCCGCCCTGAGCAAGGCGCGCGAAAAGGCGCGTGCCATCTCCTGCACCAGCAACCTCAAGCAAATCGGCCTTGGCAACGCTCTCTATGCCGATGACAATCAAGACTATGTGCCCACAGGCCATCGCTACCTGGCTACCGATGACAAACTGATCTGGTGGGCGGACGAAATCCTCCCCTACATCGAGGAAAAAGTCCTCATCTGCCCCTCCCAGGCCACTGTTTACACCTATGCATGGCGCCGCGAGAATCTGGACCATACCAGGTACCCCGCAAAACTGTACGTTTCGTATGGACGCTGCTCCACCCTCTATGGAATGCCTAACCCTGGCTACAACAAGGGCAACAAGGTTCTCTCCGAGTTCAAGCACCCCACTGAGACCATCGCCCAGTTCGACTCCAAGCAGCTGGATTTCTGGTCCAACGACTTCCTGATCAGCCTCAATGCCGCCTACGCCATCGAGCACCGCCACAATGACCTCTCCAACTGCGTCTTCGTCGATGGCCACTGCGGCAATTTCCGCAAGCAGGAGACTGTCAGCTTCACCAACAACAAGTTCTGGAAAGCTAACTGACGACTGCACAAGTTCTGTTGCGCGCAACATCTGGTGCGCGCAACATCTGGTGCGCGCAACGCGCGCACTTCTACCCCAGGGAAATTGCCCGCTCCTCCAGCTGGAGCACGAGCCCTTTTCACAGTTCCTGTCCCCCATCTGTGGAAAGGGCTCTTCCTCTATCTGGAGATGCAAATCACAGCATTCAAGAGCGCATATTCGTTCGCCCCACCCTCCATCAAAACTTATCCTTCATTGACGTTTCTTTCCTATGCAAAAACAACATCTCCTCACCATTTCCCTTCTGGCGTTCACCCTGTTGGTTCATGGCGCCACTGGATTCAAGGCACAATTTGACAGTTCCCTTGACGCAACCTCTCCCACTGGCGTTGTCAAGGCCGAGACTTCTGGCGGCATGCCATCGTTCGTGAAAGGCCGTTTTTCCTCCCAGAAAGCCGCCCATATCGACGGAGACACCTCCCTGTGCTATCCGTTGAGCGAGGAGATTTACAACGTCAACAACGGCATCCTAACCTTCTGGTTCAGGCCCTGCAACTGGGGCAACGGCAAGGTCGCGCCTGGCGAGGGCCACTTCCAGCCGCTGATGGCCTTTGACCAGGAGGGCGGCCACAACTGGACCTACCTCGCCTTTTTCGCATGGGACACCAAGGGGGGAATGAAAATCCAGGTGCAGGGACGTGCCAAGGACAATGCGGACACACGCCATTTCCAGTCCAAACTGCCTGAAACCATCCTAAAGCCAGACACCTGGAACCATATCGCACTCACCTGGAACAACATGGAGTTCACTGCCATCATTAACGGCGAGAAGATTGGCACAGTCAACATGGGGCTGCCGACGCAAAAGCAGTTCAACCCGAAGTGGAGGCTCTGGTTTTGCCCGAGAAAGTTCTGGAAGGGGGCGCTGAAGGGCGAATACGACATCGCGGGCTTCGAACTCTCCGACACTATCCCCAGCCCCGAAGTCATCAAGCGCAACTACCTCAATGAAAGGGCGGCGGAAAAGAGCGTCAGCACCATGCAGGCCCCCGTGCCTCTTTCCTCTGTCCCCGTGGTCATCGATGGCAGAATCAACGATAACGAGTGGCGCGACGCCACCTGCCTGCCCGTCTCCGTCACCTACGGCGACGGCATGCTGGTAAGCGATCTGGGCGCACAACTCTTCCTCAAGCACGATGGCAAAACATTCATCTACGCCCTCAAAGTCAAATCCACCAAGACCGATGTGACCGCAGACCCAGATTCCAACGACATAAAGGTTTACAGCGGAGAAGGCTGCGTACTCGACTTCTGGTGGAAGCTCCCCGATGGCGAGGACTGCCAGCTTGGTATCGCCCCCAACCGCGCATGGGCATTCCGCCGTGTCAAGAAATGGGGCACCATCAATCATCAGCGTGGTGGTTCCACGGACAAAAACGGCTGGTATGTCGAATGTTCCATCCCATTCAGCGAGATGGGCATCGAGCCATTCGGCACACACGAGATGAACTTCTGCTTTACGCGGCCCGAATATATGAAATCCGCCGCAAACCGCTGGGTCGCATGGAACACTGTCGAGCCGCGAAAGCCCCTTTCGCACAACTTCGGGATGCTGGATTTCCGCCACGACAACCTCGCCGTCCGTGTCTCGCTCCAGGAGGGGCTCAACCTTGGCAAGCTCGCCTTCAGCCTGGAAAGCAACAATTCTCTTGAGCCGAAAGTCTCCTCGGATGTGCCGTTGACGACGACAGACACAACGCAAGGCATCGCGTCCACTGCCGCCCCTGCCCCTGGCAACCACACCCTGGTCATGCAGGTCATGCAGAACGGCACGCAAGTCTATAACGCGGAATACAAATACACCGTCATTGAACCGCTCTCCTTTGAGGCTACCTGCCATGCAAAAGAGCGCTTTTTCGACTGCCATATCGATGCGCGTGGCATGGACGAGGCTGCTTCAGCAGACTACCTCGTCACCCTGCACCACGACAACGACAATTCAGCCACCCTCTCGAAGACAACGGGGAAACTGGCTGACGGACAGATCTCCTGCCGCCTTCCGTTTGGCGAACTGCCGAAAGGCGACTACCTCCTCAATGCCACCATCACAGTCGGTCCTGCTGAAGGAAGGCAATTCTCAAGGTCCATCCGCATCACCAAGCCCGACGACATCTTCCTGCGTGAGCGGAAGGGGCTGGAGCGCACCATCCCATGGCCTTTCACGGAAATCAAGGCACAGGAGAATACCCTCACGCTCACAAACATCACCTACACGTTCCCGAAAGACCACCCGTTGCCTACAACAGCCGTCAATCGCGGTGTCAACGTGCTGGCTTCCCCAGTGGAGTTCATCTTGCAGGTCAACGGGAAAGACGATACCCTCCGCCCCGTTTCCTCCAGTATCACGGAATCCTCCAAAGACAGGCAGGTTGCGGAAGGCCTCCTCAAGGCGGAAAACTCTCCTCTGACGGTCGCCTGGAAGCGCACCGCCGCCTATGACGGAATGCTCAAGTACCAGTTCACGCTGATGCCGCAGAACAAACTCACAGTCAACCAGTTCCGCATCACGACCACCCTAAAGCCCGAATACGCCCGCTACTGCCTCTCCCCCATCTTCCAGTCCGACTGGGAGACAAAGGGACGCTTTTCCACCTTCCCCTCCGCATGGCTCTGCGGCAATCCGTTCGGCTTCACCCTTTTCACCGACACCGATGTGAACTGGATTTTCAACGAGGAGCCCCTGCGCATGCTGAAGAATCCCGATGGCTCCGCAACGATGGCCGCCCACTTCATCGACCTCCCGACACAGGTCGCTTGCGACGTCCCCTACACGCTTGCCATGATGGCGACGCCATCCAAGCCGCCGCGCCCCGACTGGCGCACCATCCACTCGGAGGGCTGGGGGCGGCTTGTCGGCCAGAACCTCCAAATCGTCATGGGAGGCAACGCACCGCAACGTTTCAAGCGCGGCCAGGACCTCTCGCAGCCCATCACCGAAAACATCCTCAAACTGCCAGAGTTTTTCGCGGCGCGCCCCGCTGGCGTGAAACGCATCCTGCCATACGTATTCCTGGCCTCGCTCTCCGACAAGAACCCCATCGCGGACTGGTACGGGGCCGACTGGTCGCGCACCGTCAACGGCGCCCCCCTCGCCAAATCCGACATGAGCAAGGACAGGACCGACGGCACGGAATACGCACTCCTAGGCATCCACCTCTGCCACAACAAGACCGATTCCGCCGACTACCTCTGCTACTACCTTGACAAACTCCTCAAGGACTCCGACGTCTTCATCGGCCTCTACACGGACGGCGGCGGCATCTACAAGACGGACACCCCCTACCCTGGCATGCCCGACAAGCCAGTGCTCGCGATGAAGAAGCCGCCACGCACATGGGAGCTTTTCGGCAAGCGCGACCTCTTCGAGCGCATCACCAAAATCATCCGCGCCAACCGCGGCAACAAGGGCATCATGTTCAACCACAACTGGGAGACCTACTACCCTGCCCTGCTCTCCTTCCACGACCTCATCTTCCCTGGCGAGGAGTACATGCACAGCATCCCGCGCGGGATGCAGGTCTATATCGAGGACACGCCCCTCGGCAAATGGCAGAGCAACTACAACAGCCAGGTCTTAGGTGCGGGCATCCAGTTCCTCGGACAGTGGCGCAAGCTTGGCGGCGACCTTATCCGCCTCCCGATGGACAAGCGCAACTTCTACACGCAGCCCCTTCTGATGATGTGCCTGCTCCATGACACCCCGCTCTCGGGCGCCTGGTACCCCAACATCGAGCCTACCTGGAAGCTGCTCGACGACAACAAAATCTGCGACGCCACCTTCACGGGCTACTGGCAGGAGAACGCCCTCAAATTCACCAACCCGAATGTCAAGGCCTCCCTCTACCAGTGGAAGGACCGCAAAGAGGTCATGCTCATTCTCGGCAATCTCTCACGCGCTCCCGAAAAGGTCCGTATCCATGGCACCCTCACCGACGCCTACACGGGCGCACCTGTCCCGAATCTCGTGGAGCTGGACGGCAACTTCGGCTTCCGTATTCTTTTCTGGCAGTAATTAAACTCAAACGCTATATTCCCCTAGAGGATAGTTAACCAAAGGCTTCTTTTAGAAACCACAGATTACACAGATTACACAGATGTTTTCAGCCGCGTTG
>JAFTAC010000031.1 GCA_017458805.1 Victivallales bacterium
GCCGCGAACGCGGCTGAAAACATCTGTGTAATCTGTGTAATCTGTGTAATCTGTGGTTTCGAGAAGAAGCCTTTAGGTAACTACCCTCTTTAGGAACATAGCGTTTTGTTTATTCAGACTTGACCATCGCCATGTACTCCTCACGGGTCATGGTCGCGTTGAGCTTCGATTCATCAAACTCGGTGAACTTGCAAATCCAGCCCGTGCCTTCCGCGTCGCGGTTAACCGCCTCTGGGTCTGTCTCCAGTTCAGTGTTTACCTCGGAGACCGTTCCCGAGACAGGGGCGAAAATCTCCGAAGCAGCCTTCGTCGATTCGACGGAGCCGAAGGTTTCCCCTGCCTCGTACTTGCGCCCGACCTCTGGCAGCTCGACGTAAGTCAGCTCCTTCATCTCGTCCGCCCCATATTGGGAAATGCCCATCACCGCCACGCCGTCGTTGATTTCAATCCATTCGTGCGTCTTTGCAAACCGTTTCATTGTTCCGTCCTGTGTTTTGTTGCTAAGAAACCTACCCTAGAGAACTTAAGCCCTAGAAGACTTAGAGGACCTAGAGAACTTAAACCTAGAAGACCTACCCTAGAAGAGCTACCTCCCACTACTCCGCCACGAACATGGCGCAGGCGTTGGGTGCCACGACCAGCTGTTCACTGCCGTCCTCCACGTTGCGCCACTTGGCAGGAGCCCCTGTGGGAGACGTGAAGGTGACAGGCTTGTCACTTCGGTTGAAGAGGCAGGCGATGCCGCGCCCGTCCTTTGCGTAACGTGTGAAGCCATCGTAAGCCTCATCGTCGGCAAACACGGCAAACTCTGTCAGCGGTCCTGTTGCCACAACATTCCTGAACGCATCGCACATCTTTCGGATGCGGACACGCACATCGTCATCTATCTTCAGCAGATCCCCCGCGACAAGCGGGGCTCCCGCCAGACTGCTCAGGAAGTACTCCACGCCACGCAGACCCTGGATGGAGAGCAACCCGTTCAGGATGCGCTCAGGGGGCAGTTTGGTCAGCCAGTGGTAGAAGCTGCGGCGCACGCGGTCGATAGACTGGCACTGCGTGTTGTTCGCCGAGGTGTTGGAGACGTGGTGCAGCTCCGAATACTGCAGTGCCGCAATGTTCGGCAGCTCCGTGCCAAACGCCTCGAAGCTGAAGTCAACAATCACATTCGGATGGCGTTTCTTCAGCTCCTTGCGCATCGCCATCATACCTCGGTACATCTCGATGAAGGAGTCGTTCCAGCCGTGGTGGTACTTGTGGTGGGTGGCATGGCAGCCCCAGGGCAGGATGCCGTAGGGTGAGAACACTGAACTGAAGTCAAGTTTGAAGTAGCCCACATTGTATTTTGTGCAAAGCTCGTCCAACTTCTTCATAACGTAGTCGCGGTGTTCGGTGCCGAAGCAGAGGACAGGCTGCGCGGAGTTGTAGTCAAAGCCAAGGTGATTGGGCTTGCCGTCCGCGCGAAGCGTCAGCCACTCGTCGTGCGGGTGTTCCTGGCCGTAGGTGGTGCCGATGTTGAACCAAAGACCGAATGTCAGTCCGCAGCTGGCCGCCTTCGCCGTGATTTCCTCCAATCCGTTCGGGAACTTGGATTGATCCGCCTGGTGGTCGCCAGAGGACGTGAACCAGCCGTCGTCCAGCACGAAGTAGCGGAATCCCATCTCGGAGGCCTTCTCCATCAGGGAGCAGACCAGCCCCGAGTTGATGTTGCGCAGGCAGGGCAGCCAAGAGCAGTACATGATGCCTTCTGGCGCAACAGGCGGAGGCAGAACGCAGCGGATGAGATCGCGGAAACCAACCGATTCCGTTGCCCCACCTTGATAGACGGAGACCAATGATGAATCCGTCTCAAACACCTCACCAGGCGCAAGGAACTTCGCAAAGGGGGCGCCCCCGCAACTGTAGCCGTTCATAATGTTGCCCCAGTGAGTATAGACGAGGAAGAAGCGCAGGATGCCAGGGGCGGTGCTTCCGAGCATCCACCCCTCGTTCAGCTTGGGGTTGTGGCAGCGCACGATGTCCTCGTTGCCGTCGTTGGTAAAGCAGATGGGGGCAAGGTTGTCGTCATGCCCGCGCCTGAAGTCGCAGTCGCAGAACTCTCCAGGAGCCATGCAGACGTTGTCGAAGACGAGAGTCTCCAGTTTCACCTCACGGTCGCCGTTGTTCGTGAAGCGCAGATGCTTCTCCAAGCCAGGCACACCTGGGAAGCAGCGGTAGCAGACCTCAATGCCAAGTGTTCCAAGAGCCAGCTTTATAACAAGGCTCTGCGCCGTGCTTTCCACGCCTTGAAGCGCGAAGTCCGCGCAGGTTGTCTCCACCGTGCCATCGACTTCGAGTACGCGTCGGGTGCCGACGCTACCGTGGCGCTTGCCATCCACTGTGACGAAGAACTCCGACTGAGGAGCCTTCACATATTCGCTCCCCGTGTATCCATTCACGAGTGAAACCGTCCGCACACCGCTCTCGTCAACCTCCAGCGTGCGTGTTATCAATTCATTGCCAATGCTATATTTTGCCATTTTGTCTCCTGGTTATTGGAAACTCTAGAGAAGCCATCTAGCCACATATACGCTAATGTAATCTTTCTATGGGCACTTTCAAACCATCCAATCGCAAAAAAGAGCTTGGCTTTTGGAAATTGGCGAAAAAGAGATTATATTATTCAGCACAACACCCGGGGTGCTGCTTCAACGCGGCTGAGATCATACCCGAGAACCTGAACTGAATAATGTCAGCGTAGGAAGATTGTGAGTGTTTGCCTCAAGCGTTTTGGGGCATGATTGGTCTGTCTGCCTGGCATTGAAACCCAAGGAAAACAAATATGGCAGAACAGACAAAATCGACCGTCTTCGGCAACAGCCTCATTTGGTTTGGAGCCGCCGTCTCCATCGCAGAAATCCTCACAGGTACCCTATTTGCGCCACTCGGCTTCGGCAAGGCTCTTGCTGCAATCGTCATCGGACACCTTCTCGGCTGCGCATTCCTCTACTATGCGGGACTCATCGGCGCCAACTATGGCAAAACCGCCATGGAGGCCACCAAGCTCACCTTCGGGCCGCATGGCGGTCAGCTCTTTGCGGGCCTGAACGTACTTCAGCTCGTCGGCTGGACGGCGGTCATGATTGCATCAGGCGCTCAGGCAGCCCAATCCGTCTTCGCCTTCTCCTGCGGCAACTGGCTCTGGGCCGTCATCATCGGACTACTCATCCTTGTCTGGATTCTGGCAGGCATCGGTGTTTTGCAGAAAATCAACATCGTTGCCATGGTGCTGCTTTTCGGACTCTCCCTGCTGCTGTCGAAGCTGGTCTTTCAGCCGTCGCAAGCAGCTTCTCCCGAAGGGGTCCTCTCCTTCGGTGAGGCCTTGGAGCTCTCCATCGCCATGCCCATCTCATGGTTGCCCCTTATCGCGGACTACACCTCCAACGCGGGCAAGCCCAAGCTCACCTGCATGGTCAGCGCCGTCGTCTATTTCATCGTCTCCTGCTGGATGTACGTCATCGGCATGGCTGCCACCATCTATGCAGGTGAAGGCGACATTGCCGTCATCATGACGAAGGCTGGACTTCCAATGGCTGCTCTCATCATCGTCGTCCTCTCCACCGTCACCACCACCTTCCTCGACGTCTATTCGGCTGGCCTCAGCATGGAAAGCATCAAGAAAACCTTCCCCGGCAAAGTCTCCGCCTCCGTCGTGTGCGTCATCGGCGTCCTGTTGGCCATCTTCTCCCCCACGAGTTCCTTCGAGAGCTTCCTCTACTGGATAGGCTCTGTCTTCGTCCCCATGGCCACCGTCCATATCATGGATTTGCTTGTCCTAAAGCGTGACACAGATAAGACAGTGCTGTCCACGCGCAACCTCATCCTCTGGGCGGCAGGCTTCATCATCTACCGCATCTTCCTCGCACTCAACCTCCCCATCGGCAGCACCATCCCCGACGTCATACTCACGGCCCTCCTCTGCTGGGCCGCATCACTCTGCAAGAAGAAATAGCCAAGAGGTAAACGCTTCCCCTCGCTGTCGCGTTGCCCAATACCAGCGTTGTGCCTTGCCGCAGCGGGGGTAACAACGACGCCCCCACCGTCGCGTTGCCCAACACCAGCATCGTTCTTTGCCACAACGGGGGTAACGACGGCGCCCTCGCCGTCGCGTTGCCCAACACCAGCGTTGTGCCCTCGCCGTCGCATTGCCCAACACAGTGCATGCTTTGCCGAAACGGGGGTAACGACGGCGCCCTCGCCATCGTGTTGCCCAATACAAGCATCGTTCTTTGCCACAACGGGGGTAACGACGGCGCCCTCGCCGTCGTGTTGCCCGACACCAGCGTTGTGCCTTGCCACAAACACGGAGTGCCAGTTGTGCACGGACTACTATTCCGTGTGTTTTGAACACAAAAGCCCTGTTGTTGTATGACACGATGGCGAGAGCACCATTATTTCCGCCGCTATGCCATGTGCTTGTGGTGTTGCACTGCATTGTAGTAGCACTTGTTTTCTCGACATCGACACCATCGTCGAAACATCCTCGCAGGCGACAGCATCAACTTTTATATACAACTTTCTTCAAGAGCCTATAAAAAAGTAAGGTGATTTTTTGAATATCAAAAAGCCGACTTGACAAGCTCCCCAAAACAGGCTACATTTGACCCCAACCCTAAGGGCGGGGCCCCGATTTTTTTCCACTAAGGAGCTGTTTTTTTCTGTCCTCTGCTCCTGCCTCTCTCCTGAAGGTGGTTCAATCATCAACCAAAGGATACGTGAATGAAGAACATTGTATGTGGCATTCTTATGGCTTTTCTTTTGATTACGAGCTTGGGGTTGAATGCGGAGGAACCTGCTAAGAAGCCATACACCCACCCTGTCAAGTGCGTTTCACACCAGGGCGAGAGCTTTTACGCACCAAACCACTCGCATGCCGCATACGTGTTGGCTATGCAACGCAAGGCGGAGATTATGAAGCTGGACGTCCATTTCACGAAGGACGGGATTCCCGTGCTGAACCACGACCCTACGTTGACGCACCACTATGGATGGGATGTGGCCATCCGAGACAAGACGCTTCAAGAGATTAAAGAGCAGGCTCTTGCAAAGCCCAAAAAGGGCATTAAAGGCGAGAAGATGCAGACACTGGCGGAGGGACTGGCCGTGACAAAGGAGTGCCCCGAGTTCTGGATTGACACCAAGACCTTCCCTAAAAACACCCATGAGAGGATTCTGGCGGAGTTTGACCGACTTGGCATCGCCCATGACCGCATCATGTTTGCGACAGGCAACGAACGTTCCCTGACATACGCAAAAGAACACTTCCCCGAGATTCGTCGCGTAAGGCACATCTACCCGCAGTTCCTCCCGAAGGAGGGTGTGCTGGAGCATCTGCTGAAGCTCAAGGAGGAGCTGGACCTCTTTGGAATGAACCTGCCCGCCAAAGGCTTCGAGCAGGGACTGCTGAACGAGGAGATTCTGCAGAAGTTGCGCGCCGCAGGAGTCTGGTGCTCCATCTGGTTCGTGCAGAACGCAGAAGCGGCAAAAACGTACAGCGAAATGGGGGCGGATGCATTTGTCACAGACAACATCCTTGAGGTCCGCCCCTTCTGCCGCACGCCTGGCTTCGTCCCCGAAAAAGAGCCTGAACAGAAACCGTAGTCTTTTCCTAAGAGGTAATTGCAAAAGTATCGCGAAATGCGCTAAGAGATGGGCGCAGTGGCTAAGGCAACGGCTCGAAGCCGCACTTTCGTGCGGCGAGAGGCGTTGGCAACGCCAATGTGTTCATGTCGACGCGCATTTTGATGAGAGTTTTGCAATTACCTCCTAAGTGTACCAAAAACACTTGTGCTGCCATTACACC
>JAFTAC010000259.1 GCA_017458805.1 Victivallales bacterium
ATCCCGGAAGGTGGTCTGCTTCGCCATCGCTTCCCGTACCTCCTCGGGGATTCTGGTCTTGTAGTTTTCGCGGAAAGCGTCGATGGCTATCTTGCAGGTATCCTCGAAACTCTGCTGCATCTCCTTCACGGTTTCGCCCGCAACCTTGGAGAAGTCGAAGTGCAGGACGAGGTATTTCCCTCTTGACGGCGTCGGGTTCTCATATATCCAGGTTCCTGCGAAAAGCTCGTCAAACCGTTCGGTCTCGTTGACGTCATAATAGTAGTGGAGTATGCTCAGCAGCAGGCTCTTGCCAAAGCGGCGCGGGCGCACGAACAGCTGGTACGGCAACGCCTCCAGAAGCGGAATGCCCCAGGTGTTGTCAACATAGTAGCCGTTGCGACGGCGCATGTTCGCAAAGTCGCTTACCCCGTATGGTATGGTCTTGACGCTGCTGTTCATAAATACTCCCTGCATTGTGGTCATCAATAACATACTATAAACTAAGAAGCTGCAATTGTCAATACCCCCTGATTTCTAATTTCTAATTGCTATGGGTTTCCTCGTTCAGCTGCCTGAAGAAATCGACCATGAAATCATGGCGCTGGATGGCGAGGCGGCGGCCTGTCTCCGTGAGCATCTTGTCTTTGACAAAGCGGAGCTTGACAAGGTATTCGCGATAGGCGGAATCCTCCTTGGAATAACTGTTTTCGGCAAGGGCCTCCTCGGCTGTGTTATGGACGCGGGCGCCGATGCGCCCTGCAAAGTGGAAGGAACGCGCGATGCCAATGGCCCCAATGCCATCCAGCTTGTCTGCATCGAAAACCACCTTCGCCTCCAGCGTCTTTGGGAAGAGCTCTGGCTGGCGTGTACGGAAGCGATGCGTGCGGATGCAATCGGCCACATGGGTGATGAAGGCATTGTCATCCACTCCCAGCTGTGGCAGCAGGCGAGTGGCCATCTCGGCGCCAACCTGCGCATGGTCAGTCTTCCCTTGGTCGGCCAGCTCCTGGGGGCGCCCGATGTCATGCAGTAAAGCCGCCACCTCCACCACAAGGAGGTCTGCCCCCTCGCCGTGCGCCAACTGCAAGGCATTGCAGCGCACACGCTGGGTGTGGTCCCAGTCATGGCACGCGGGGCTATCCGCCAGACATTCCCTGGCAGCTGCTTCCGCGCGTGCAACGATATCCTGTCTCCAGTCCATCATCTAGGCAGCTCGGCTTTAAGCACCTTGCCAGAGGGATTCCTGGGCAAGGCATCCATAAATACAATCACATGCGGTATCTTATACGAGGGCAAGGCCTTGCGGCAGTGCTTCCGTATTTCCATCTCTGTCAGCTTCACGCCCGCCTCTGGCACTATGAATGCCTTAATCATCTCGCCAAGGGATTCGCGGACACCCGTCGCGGGAATGCCGATGACAGCAGCCTCCCGCACACTGTCCATAAGCATCAGGGCCGCCTCCACCTCGGAGGCAAAGACGTTCTCGCCGCCGACGATGATCATGTCCTTCTTGCGCCCCTTGATGAAGTAGAAGCCCTCTTCGTCGCGCATGGCCAGGTCGCCTGTGCGGAACCAGACCTTGCCGTCCAGCTCCACCAGCGATTCCTCCAGCTTGCCTGGCTTCCCCCAGTACTCCATGATAACATTCTCACGTGCAAAGAGAAGCTCGCCAATCTCGTTCGGTGCGCACTCGCTACCGTCTTCCGCCGTGATGCGCGGATAGACGAACGGCAGGGGCTTGCCGATGGAATCAGGCCGCTCCAGAGAAGCGTCGCCGCCCAGCACATGTGTGGCGGAGATGGTCTCGGTGAGGCCGAAGAAGTTGTGGAGCTGCACACCAGGAAAGAGCTCCTGGAGCTGGCGCACGGTTTTGACGGGCATGAAGGAGCCCGCATAGCCGATGACACGCAAGGTGCTAAGGTCAAACTCGCCAATCTGCGGGAACGCCACCACCCTCTGCAGAATGGACGGCACCGTCAGGAAGGTGGTGATCTTCTCCTGCTGAATCAGAGCCAACAGCTTGTCAGGCTGGGTCTCCGCCGTGATGACAACTGGCGTCTTTTGGTAGGCGGCGGCAGGCAGCGAGCTATAGAGCGCTGTGCAATGGAACATCGGGTTCACAAGCAGATGCACGTCCGACGGCACGAAGTTCTGCGCGTTGATGGTGGTCATCACATTGAAGATGAGATCGCTGTGGCGCATAACCGCCCCCTTTGGCGCGGAGGTTGTGCCTGACGTGTGCATGATGATGGCGGGTGCCTCTGGCTTAGCCTCATGCATCGGGGCGACCGCCGAGCACTCCAGCAACTGGCTGAATGGCAGATAATCCTTGCAATCATCCAGGCTGTAGGCAGGAAGCTCGCGATGCGATGCAAGGCATTCGGCCAGCTCCGCATCCCCCTCGCCTTGCAATATGACCATGTCGGGCTTCACGGTCTCCAAAATCGTGTTTAAACTGTCTGCTTTCAGCCAGGGGTTGATGGGAACAATCACGCCCCCCAAGCGCACCAGAGCCCAATAGGTCAGGTAGTACTCCAGGCAGTTCGGCAGGCAAAGAGCCACGCTTGGGGCTTCCACACCACCCGTAGCCATCTGAATCCCCGCCGCCAAATGGGCGCAAAGTTCATCGGCCTCGCCATAGGTCAGGCGTCTGCCTTCGCAGACGGCCGCAGGCAAATCAGAAGCCAACTCCACCGCCTCCTCCCAGAAATCCTGCAACGTACGCATCTTGCGGCTGCGGCAAGCAGTCTGCTTCACGCCAGTCAACTCCTCGATGATGGGGGCTATCTGGTCCGCCACCTTGCGATTGCCGTGCTCATTGGGGTGGTTGCGGTCATGCCAGCAGGTCCTGTCGTCGATGATGTCGGACTGGATGTTCGGCAGATAGGGGCAGCCATACCGCTTCGCAACCTCCTCCTCCATAACTCGATAGATTCGCGACCGCTCGTCCGCCCCATAGCTCTTCTCCGTCCATTCGCCTGTGCGGTGGTCAAGATACAAGCCGAAAACACCCAATACGACAACCTTTGCGCCAGCCGCCTGGATTTTGACAATACAATGCTCCAAATCCGCTGCCCACTCCTCGGGCTCACGCACCCCTGACCACCAGTCGTTGGCACCGTACTCCAGCAGGACGATATCTGGCTTCTGCGCCAGCACATCGCCCTCCAGACGCTCCACGGCATCCGTCCACTTCTGGCCGCCGATACCAGCGTTGATGACCTCGAATTCAGGGAAGCGGTCGGCCAGCAGATCGCTGTATCGGCCATCCAGGCCACCGCATGTCGTCAGGCTATCACCAAAGCAAATGATCTTCATTATTTAGTGGTTAGTGGTTAGTGGTTAGTGGTTAGTGGTTAGTGGTTAGTGGTTAGTGGTTAGTGGTTAGTGGTTAG
>JAFTAC010000260.1 GCA_017458805.1 Victivallales bacterium
GCGGCACTTCGCGGTTCATTTTTGGCCGTCTCTCCCATAAATCCCCTCGCTTTCAGCCGCGTCAAGACGCGGCTGAAAGCATCTGTGTAATCGGTGTAATCTGTGGTTTCCAAAAGAAGCCTTTTGCTAACTCCCCTCTTAGGGAACATAGCGTTGCAATTAGCTCTATTACCACCGTAAAGCGATTTATCGCATCTATCGCTACAAGCTCAGCAGGACTCTCAGCTCCCAGTGGGTATTCTTCCCAAGCTGTACGCGCCTGAGCACGACGCCAGGCGTCTGGGTGGCATATTCCGTAACCTGTTTTGCACGCCCGTAGGTATCGGGCTCCAGATAGCTCTTCGCCATTTTGTCGTTGATTTCCGCGCCAAAACGGCACTCTTTGGGCGGCATCTTCTTGAAGCCGCACAACAAGAGGCATCCCTGCTCCAGCGACATGACCGCCACCCACTGCAAATTACCGCTCGTGCGGCGAGCATCCAGCTCCGCATAGCCCCGTTTCGTGAGGCCCCGCACCATGATATCCACATCCCCCGTCAGCAGCCCCTCTGCCTCAAGCAGCGACAATACTTTCGCCTTCTCCAAAAGCCTGCGAACCTCCTGCGCAGAGACGGCTTTGGGCTGGCACGCCTCCACCGCGCTCATGGGCATTACTGTGGAGACCATATACGCCACAGGGCGCTGCGGCGGCTTCACAGTCGGGCAACCGCAAAGAAACAGGGCTGTAAGCAAAAGGGCTATGAGCTTTTTCATGGTTGTGGTCCTTCTGGTGGATGGAGGGCAAAGGACGGGGGAATACCCACCGCACCATCTACGCCAGCGTTTTGCCGTCGATGGTGCCGATGGAGACGTTGAACTCACCCTTGTGGGCGACGCGGTCGGCGCGACCGTCCTTGATCCAGACGACGGTGTCGGAGGCGCTGAGCATCTTCATGTCGTGGGTTGCGGTGATGATGGTGATGCCGAAGCGCTCCTTCATCTCGCCGAGAAGCGCAATGATCTCCTCGCCTGTCTTCAGGTCTAGGTTGCCAGTGGGTTCGTCGGCAAGGATGATGGAGGGCTTGTTGACTAGGGCGCGCGCGATGGCGATGCGCTGCTGCTGGCCGCCAGACACCTGGCTGGGCAGATGGGTGAGGCGGTGCCCGAGCCCAACGACCTTCAGGATTTCGGCGGCCTGCTCGCGGGCATCCTCGGGCTTCTCGCCTGCAAAAATGCGCGGAAGGGCGACATTCTCCAGGGCAGTCATCGTCTGTATCAGGTTGAACTGCTGGAAGATGTAGCCCATCTTGTGGCAGCGTATCCAGGCGAGCTGCTTCTGGTTGAGTGTCTGGAGGTTGTAGCCATCCACCATCACATGGCCCTCTGTGGGCCTGTCAAGGGCCCCGACCATGTTGAAGAAGGTGGATTTGCCCGAACCCGACGGTCCCAAAATGGAGAGATATTCGCCGCGCTTCACCTCCACGGAGATGCCGCGCAAGGCATAGACCTTCTCCACGGCCCCCAGCACATAGACCTTGGTGATATTGTGCGTGCGGATGATGATGTCATCCTTCTGTGTATTCTGTTCGCTCATTCTTCCACCCTCATAGCGTCAACGGGCTGTTTTTTAGCCGCCATGTAGGCGGGCAGGATGGCGGCGACGATGGAAAGCATCGTGCCCACCAGAAAGGAGACCAGCAGGGCCAGGCAGACTCCGCCGTAGGCAAGGTTCGGAAAGACATACCGCCCGTAGTTGGAGAGCGCGGCGGCAAGCGCCACCACCAGCCCGATGACACACCCAAGTGCAGTGCCTGCAACGCCTTGCAGTGATGATTCAATGAAGTAGGAGCGGATGATGAACCCGTCCAGCGCCCCCAGGCACTTCAGTGTTCCAATCTCCTTGATGCGCTCTGTGACGGACATCAGCATCGAGTTCACGATGCCCACCAGGCACGCCAGCAGGCTCAGGATGATGAGCAGCAGCATCATGCGGTCCGAGGAGTCCCCCGCATAGATATCGACTCCCGCCTTCTGGAGCAGCACATTCAGCACCTGGTCGTTTGCCTTGATAAGCCCTTTCACGATGACGTTCTGCATCTGCATGTACGTTAAAAACGCGATGGCCAGGACGACGCCCGACATCGTGATGAGCGAGCGGAAGAAGCGCCGCTTGATGCCCGCCCAGCTCACCTGGACGGTCACCATCCAACTGACCTGCGTCTGCTCTGGTATGATTGCCTTGTTCTCTTCCATAGCTGTTTATCTGTTCAGAGTGATGTTGCCCGTGTTGCAGTCGAATATGGTCGCCACGATGAGCGCCAGCATGACGATGAGGAACTCGCCGACGATGAGGCCGATGAAGAGCCCGCGCACATTGGCGTAGGTCTCCTTGTTGGCGTACTTTGTCACCAGCGACTTCGCCAGCCAGCCCAGGAAGATGGAGAACCAGTAGCCCTGCATCAGCGGGTTGATAAGCATGATGAGCCCGATGGGGTGCGGCAGCCAGAAGTTGTTCTGGCGGAAATAGAGCAGCGTCCCCATGAGCAGTGCGCCGAATATCAGCCAGCCGCGTGCGGAAGGCGACGACATCGGCGGCACCTTGGAGATGTTGCCGATGAGCGCGAAGGTGCTCTTCGGGAACGCCGTGTAGAACCATCCGCTCATGGCGTCTGCCCCCGCGTCATAGCAGAAAATCAACACCATCGAGAAGGCGACGAAAATCGAGATGGCGATTGCCAGGAAGATTCCGATGTGGTAGCGCTTGCGCTCCATCTTCATGTCGTCGCGTATCTTCAAGCCATTGGCCATGGCGGGGGCGATGAACGCCTTGATGTCCAGGAACATGATGGAATAATAGACGATGAGGGGCGCGAAGAGGCTGGGCGAGGTGAACGCCTTGTCCATGCCGAACAGGTCACGGATGATATGGAAGGGGCTCGCATGGGACTGGAAGCCCAGCACGCCGCCCTCTGCCACCGCGCGAATCAGTCCGATGGTGGTGACCATCAGGATGCAGACGCCGAACACCGCATAGAAGAGATTGATGCCCAGCAGCTTCCACAGGCAGATGATGAGAGCCGCGAAGCTGAAAAGGAAGAGGCCAGACGCGATGCGCAGCTCACGGTTTTCGGCAGGGCCGATTTTGCCAAGCGCGTTGGGGCGCACGGCGCACAGCAGCATCTCCTTGCATTTCCACAGCACAAGGCTGGCGAAGACCAGCAGGGCCCCCGTGCCGAGGGCGGTCTTGAAGTTGTGGGTGTACCACCATTCCGTCGGGAAGGAGCTCTCATTCGCACCATACCCGAAGGCAACCATGCCCAACAGCAGGATAAAGTAGAAGATGTGGAAGAACCAGAGGGAGAAGGAGACCTTCTGCGGGATGAGAAACGCCAGACCCACAAGCGTGAACATCACGGCTGAACGCGCACCATAGCAGAGGCCCTGGAACATGCTTGTGCGGATGAAGGGGGTCCACGAGTTGTTCAGGTCGAGAGGTGTCAGGCCAGGCACCGCTTCGGAGAAGCAGAGGAGGTTCCACCCCATGACTCCGCCCGCGATGGCGACTCCCACCCAGAAGAGGCCGTTGCGGAAAAGCGCGGGCAGAATGCCCGTCGTGTCCTTTCCGCCCTCGTAGCCCGCGATGGTTTCGGGCAGCTCCGCCAGCGGGAAGATGAGTTTCTCATGGTAGGCCCACTGGCGGAAGATGAGGATGTTGAAGGTGTAGAGAAGCAGGTAGGTCAGCAGGATGATGGAGGACCAGTAAAGCAGTGGCTTCGCCCAGTGCGACCAGGGCACCTCGCCGATGAGATAGCGCGAGAGCGATGCATCAAAGCTGGGGAAGGTGGCCAGCAGGGTCTCAACCTGCTTTGGAGAATCGCCGTTCCAGTTCTCCTTCACCGCCGTGAGGCCGTCGCACGCCTTCTTGACTCGTGCACAAATCTCCTCCTCCAGACTGATGCGCTCTCGCTTGACGGAGAGCTTCTCCTGGAGTTTGACGAGGTGTTCGCGGCGGCGGTCCAGGGAGGCGATTTCAGCCTCCAGACGGCGCAGCTCCTCAACATGGGCGACACGCTTGTCCTGATTCGCCTTGAACAGTCGTTCGTCAATGGACTGGATTTCACGGTTGTACGCCTCCTCGATGGCGTTGAGGGCCGCGGTTCGCGCCTGCGAGTCGGAGTTGTCCGCGTAGGGCTTCAGCAGCTCGATGGCCTCGGAGAGAAGCTGCGTTGGGTTCTGAGAGTCCTTGACGCCACGCAGGATGGCAGCGGCCTTGCGTCCCGCGCGGAGGCGCCCCAGGCGGCGGAAGTAGGTATGCGGCGTATCATCAGGCGTGTACATGATGCCAGGGAAGGCGCGCTTGTCCTTCGGCAGACCGCGACGGTAGATTTCAACTTTGTCAAAGGCGCGCTTCTCAAGCTCGGCAAGGGCGGCGCGCTTCTCGGCTGCCACTTCCTCCAGACGTTTCGCCTCCGCCGTCCATTTCTCGGCCTCTTCATGGGTTGGCAGATGGGACTTGTGCTGTGCAAGTTCCGCAGCCGCATTTGCATACGCCGTGGCAGCCTTGCGTATGCCTGGCTCCGAGATGAAGAAGCTTTCGTTGATGAAAGGCTCCACATAGCGGTTCCACTCCGTCTGGTTGTTGTTCCAATGGCGGTTGTAGAGGCCGCCGATGATGGGGATGAGCTGCCCCGTCAGGCCGAAGGTGGAGACGCCCGACGAAACCATCGCCATGACAAAAATCACCATCAGCTCCGTCAGCGTGTAGGGCTTTATGAAGCGTATCAGCCGTATGATCGGGTTGATGACCAGCACCAGCAGCACCAACATGATGTACGGGAAGAGC
>JAFTAC010000261.1 GCA_017458805.1 Victivallales bacterium
AGCCCCCTGTCGGCCTGGCAAGCCGGTGGCTTGGCAGAAGGGGCGCGCACCCTGTCGGCCTGGCAAGCCGGTGGCTTGGCAGAAGGGGCGCGCACCCTGTCGGCCTGGCAAGCCAGTGGCTAAAAAGCTTTGACGCGGCAAAAACCGAGTGGATTTCTCAAGAGTATCACTGCTGCTCTTCGGTGGAGGCGGCATTGACGAAGAGGGTGTATTTGGGGTAGAAGAGAAGGTTCTGGGAGCCAGTGCCGCCGTTGCGGTTCTTGGCGATGATGACTTCGGCGGGCAGGGGCTTGTCATCTTGAGCAGCGTTCTGTTCATACTGCTTTTCGCGTTCGCGATGCAGGATGGCGACCACGTCGGCGTCCTGCTCGATTGCGCCGGATTCACGGAGGTTGCTCAGCTTCGGCTTCTCGCCCTGCTCCGCCTGGCGGTTCAGCTGCGCCAGAACAACCACGGGGAGGTTCAGTTCCTTCGCCATCGCCTTCAGCGAACCCGATATCATGGCGACCTCGTTTTCACGGCTTGCATTGCTCTTGGTGTGCGCCTTGATGAGCTGCAGGTAGTCGATGAAAACCGCCTGGATGTTGTATTTGTTCTTCATGCGGCGAGCTTTTGCGCGCAGTTCCAGGATGTCAATGGCACCCGTGTCGTCGATAAGCACCTGCGCCCTCTTCAGGTGCTCGACGGCGTTCGTGATGTCCGCCCATTGTGCCGGAGTGACCCTTCCATGACGCAAGTCGTTCATGCTGATGCGCGTCAGGCTGCAGATAATGCGCAAGACCAGTTGGAGCGCAGGCATTTCCAAGCTGAAGAAACCGATGGGGACAGGGGGATTCCCCAGCGCGATGTTGCTTGCAATGTTCAAGGCCAACGCCGTCTTGCCGATGGAGGGACGTGCGGCCAGGACGAAAAGTTCGCCAGGCTTCAGCCCCGTGATCATGCGGTCGAAGTCAAAGCCCGTGGCAAGCCCCAGCACCTCCTTCTCGCCACGCATCAGCTTGTCCAGATAGACAATGGCGTCCGAGGTAAGCGAGGAGATGGTCATGAAGTCCTTCGTCTGGCTCATGCCTGTGATTTCGAAGATGGACTGCTCTATGCCGTCGAGAAGGGTGTTGACGTCATCCTCGCACTCGTAGCAGCGCCCGATGGTGTCGGTGCAGGTGGAGATGACGCGTCGAAGGATGGCGTTCTGGCGAACAATGTCGATGTAGTGCTCGATGTTGGCGGCGGTCGGAACGGCATCCATTAGCTGCATGATGTAGGCGCGCCCGCCGATGGCCTCCAACTTGCCGCTGCGCTCCAGATGGTCTGCCAGGACAATGGGGTCAACCGCCGCGTCGTTCTTGCCCATGTTCAGCTCCATGATGGCGTCGAAGATGATCTGGTGGGCGGGACGATAGAAGGCATTGTCAAAGCGGAGTGCGCTCAACGCAGTGCTGACGGCCTCGGGCTTGATGAACATGGAGCCCAGGACAGCCACTTCGGCCTCAATGTTGCTTGGCTTTGGCTTGTCGATACTGAAAAGCTGCGTGGACTGGCTGTTTTGATTATTGTAATTCTCTCCCATTTGCAATTACCTCCATCGGATGGTTTTTCCCTCAAGTTTTCTCATTTCGGATGCAGGCCCCATGGCCGCGTCATTATGGTCGTGATAGTTTTCCCAGAACTGCTCGCCCGCCTCCAGCACCTCTTTTGCCGTGAGAGTCATGTACCTGTGGTAGCGTTCGTTGGCGTATTCATCCGTAAGGCCATAAATCTCATACAACATGGCATGTGCAAAGGCGCTGTCGGGCCGCACAGGCAAAAGATTGCCCTTGACGGTGGAGAGAATGGCGCTCGTCAGCTCGCGCGTGGTCAGCTGTGGGCGCAGACTGGGGAAGGTGTCGAAGACGCCGAAGCTGCGTGCAGGGGACGGATCCTGCGCAGTTGAAAGCACAAAAGCCCCGACAAGAGATTTATAGGAGACGGATGCGCCGTAGGCCCCGCCGTTGTTCCGCAGCTCATCCCAGGCATAGCCATTGTCCAGCAAGGTGGAATAGACGTTCAGAGGAATGGAAAGAGGATGCTTGTAGCCAGGAGCCTTGAAGGTCCTCCCGCAGGTGGATACATCGCCAGAAACAACGATTTTCTCCATTCTGCCATTCGCCAGGTTGCCTTTGGGCAACAAGGCTTCAGGAAGCGCAAAGGAGCCAAGGCGCCCTTGCAGAGAGTCGATGAAATCCAAGGTAGCCTTCTGTGCCTTCTTCGAGCCGTTGAAGGTGGCGATGCGCGGGCGTGTCCTTCCCAGCTCCGCGAGAATCCCCTCCAGAGTGTGCTTCAGGCGAGGCCATACCTGGGTAAACTCCTGCGCGTTACGCTTCTGCGTCTCCAGCGCAGACAAACCGCCCCACTTTTCACTCAAAAGGGAATGCGGTGCGAGACCCGCAAATGAACGCGTTCCCAGCAAGCCAGGACCATGGTTCATGATACCATCCCGTGCAGCAGCCCACTGCTGCTTCATCCTGCGACGAATTAAATCTGTCTCCGTAAAGACGGTCTCATAGAGGAACTCCTGAAAGAGTTCAAGAACCTTCGGGAAATACTCCTCCAAGGCACGTATTTCAACAGTGATAGCGGCCTTCACCGTAAATACGTCGTCCAAGTCAGTCCAAAGCATTGGAATCGGCAAGATGCTTCCCCCACACCCTGCCAGACGCTCCGCCATCTGGTCATAGCTGTGGGTGCGTGTTCCCGTCTTGGTAAAGAAGGAGAGGAACTCGGGAAGCAAATGCTCCAGCTGGAGTGCGTTCAAGCCATCCACGGGGAAGGCCAGCTTAAGATAGGCCACGCCATTCGTGAACTGCTCCACCTCGATAAAGCGTGTCCCCTTGCCAAGCTGCGTGGAGGTGCGCGGGATGACGAACGCATCCTTTGGAACATCCTGAAGGGTCAACACGGGAAGCGTCGCCAGAGCCTCTGGGCTGTTGGCGGACTGTCCACTGCGGAAGTGCTCCGCCTTCTCCGCGATGGCTTCGAGCTTCGCCCTGTCCAGCTTGGATTTGATTCTGGCCAACCTGGCCTCTGTATGCGCCAGCTGCCGTTTTTCGGCCTCCATATCAGGTATGAAGGTAAGGGTCAGGTTATGGGGATTGTCGCAAAGGTATTGACGTATGAGCCCTGGCAACCATCGCCTGTCTTTCATAC
Organism: Victivallales bacterium; assembly: GCA_017458805.1. Classification (GTDB taxonomy): domain Bacteria; phylum Verrucomicrobiota; class Lentisphaeria; order Oligosphaerales; family Oligosphaeraceae; genus RGIG3456. Next base: position 3,184 of record JAFTAC010000261.1, read on the forward strand.
GGCGTTCAAGTTCCGCGATGGTGTCTGCATAGTCTAGATAGAGGAAGGGGTCAGGGCCGTAGAACCAGGCGTCAAAGACCTTTTCCATCTGGGTGTAAACAAAGGCGGAGGTGATTTCGGACTGTTCCAGCTTGAACTGCGCGAATGCGCTTGCAAGGCGTTCTTCGGAAAAGCCGTTTTCGGCGCAATCACGCAGAGTGCCGCGCACGAGTTCCTCCAGTTTGGGGAGATTGCCCTGCTCGACGCCGTTGGCGACAACGACGAATGAGGTCTCCAGGGTCTCGTTGTCATAGCCGCATAGCCCCAGGCGTTCGCAGAGCCCCGATTCCATGATGCGCTTGTGGAGCGGGGAGGCCTCATTGCCCATAAGCATGTTTTCCATAAACTCGAAGGCGAGGTCCAGAACGGGGTCGCATGCATCGGAGAGATAATAGGCGATGGCAAGGGAGCATCCGTCCACCTCGCCTGCGACAGGCGTGAAGCGGACAGTTCTGCGGACAGGTTTGCTCCAATGTGACTGAACAGGCGGCCTCTCCAGTGGAACAACTGGAGCGATTTTCATGGAGGAGAGCTCCCGATCCAGAAACGCCAGTTTTTCCTCCGTGGGGATATTGCCATACATGAAGATCCGTGCCCTGCCAGGATGGTAGTGGGTCTTGTAGTAGTTCTTGAAACGGCGGTAGCTTAGAGTGGGAATCTTCGATGGAAGCCCCCCCGAGTTGAAACGTCTGGACGAGTTGGGGAAGAGACGGCGGGTCGTCTCGTTGATAATCATCTCGTCCATATCCGCAAAAGCCCCCGTCATCTCATTCAGGACAATGCCGTTGCAAATCAACTTCGATTTGAGGGAGCCAGGGGTGTGGAAGTCGTAATGCAATCCCTCCTGCGCAAAGGTGTCTGGTGTCAGCAACGGATTGAAAACAGCGTCGAAATAGACAGAGGCGAGATTGAAGAAGTCCTTGGGTACCGTGCTGGCAACAGGATAAAGCGTGCAGTCATGGTAGGTGAGCGCGTTGATAAAGGTCGCAACACTCCCCTTGTATATCTCCATAAACGGGTCGCGGACAGGATACCGTCTCGACCCCCCTAGCACGCTGTGCTCGATAATATGCGTGACGCCCGTGTCATCGACTGGAATCGTCAAAAATCCCGCGCTGAACATGTTCTCAACGTCGTCACATTCCACGGAGAGAACCAGCAAACCACAGGTGTGTCGATAGAGCACGCCCTTGCCACGCAACGCAGGCAACTCCCTCTCTTCTATTTTTGTGAAATTGTTTGGCATGTCTCGTTTACCGCAAACAGAGTTGGCAAGCCCATCTGGTGTGTACACTCCTAAAAAGTGTCATCCCCCTTGTACGAAAAAGGCGGCGGATTACTTGCGTATCCGCCGCCTTTACAGACTAGGCTACTGTTTATGCCTTGGGGGCTTCCTCGGCCTTGGGGGCTTCCTCGGCTTTGGGGGCTTCCTCAGCGGCCTGGGCAGCCTGGGCAGTGGCCTTGACGACTTCGTCAGACTCGACGAACTCAAGGATGCACATCTCTGCACCGTCGCCTCTGCGCGGACCCAGTTTCATGATGCGTGTGTAACCACCAGCGCGTTCCTTGAACTGCGGAGCCACGTCAGCAAACAGCTTGTGAACCAGCTCCACGCTGTGAAGCTCGGCGATGGCTAGACGCCTCTTGTGGAGGCTGCCTTCCTTGCCGTAGGTGACCATGCGATCCGCCAGACGGCGGATTTCCTTGGCCTTGACGAGTGTGGTGGTGATGCGCCCGTGGTCAATAAGCGAGCACACGGCGTTGGCCAGCATGGCATGGCGATGGGCCGTTGTGCGACCGACCTTAAATGTGTGTTTGCGATGTCTCATTTATCTTATTCCTCGTTGCTCGATTCTTTGTCGGCCTTGCCGGCTTGTTCATTGGACGCCTCCGCCTCATCAATGAAGCGCTGCAGCTCGTCCTTCAAATTGTCGCTCAAGTTCATTTCAAGCGTCAGGCCCTTCTCAGCCAGCTTCTCTTTGATTTCAGACAGCGATTTGCGACCGAAATTCTTGAACTTGAGCATCTGGTTCTCGGACTTCTCAACCAGTTCACCAAGGAACTTGATGTTCTGGGTTTCAAGGCAGTTGACCGCTCTGACGGAAAGTTCCAGCGTGGAAACCTCCAGTTTCAGTTTCTCCAGCAGTTCCAACTCCTCGTCGTTCAGGCCAGCCGAAGGCGGCAGCTGCTCGTTCTTGCTGCCCGCTTCAGGCACCAGGAAGACGGAGAACATGCTCTGGAGTATCTCCGCCGCCTTGTTGACGGCCTCCAGAGGCAGAATACGTCCATCTGTCCAGATTTCCATCTCCAGGCTGTCATAGTCCGTATGCTGCCCGACGCGGCAATCCTGCACGTCGTAGCGGACGCGCTCCACAGGGCTGAACAGGCTATCGACAGGAATCGTGCCGATGACCTGGTCGGAACTCTTGTTCTCCTCTGAAGGACGGTATCCGCGACCGCGGTCAATGACCATCTCCATGCGGAAATCCATGTCCCTGTCCAGTGTGCAGATGACCTGGTCCTTGTTGATGACTTCAACGAACGCATCCTCGCGGATGTGTTCAGCCGTCACGACGCCCGCCTCGTCGGCCTTCAGTTCAAGCGTCATGGGAAGGCTTCCCTGGCAGTTGAACTTGAGCTTCTTGACATTCAGGACGATTTCCATCACGTCTTCCATCACCCCGGGTATGGAGCTGAATTCGTGGGAAACACCGTCGATTTTGATGCTGGTCACCGCCACGCCTTCCATCGAGGAAAGCAGAACACGACGCATCGCATTGCCGACCGTCATGCCATATCCGTTCTCCCAAGGCTCTGCCTTGATGCGGACGTATGTGGGCGTCTCTTCGACAACTTTAATTTCTTTGGGGCATTCAAACCCTTTCTTCTCATTCATTGATAACCTCCTTGGCTGCTCAAAGGCGCTAAAATTGCACGGATTCGAGAAAGCATTATGAAGTCATCAGACTCTGCGGCGTTTCGGGGGGCGGCAACCGTTGTGGGGTAACGGGGTGACATCTTTGAGGACAGTGATTTCCAGTCCAGCCTGCGCGATACCGCGCACGGCGGATTCGCGGCCTGCGCCTGGTCCCTTGATGCGGACTTCAACTTCCTTGAGCCCGTAGGTGGCCATCGCCTTCTTCGCCGCATCCATGGCAATCAGCGTGGCGACATAGGCCGTGCTTTTGCGCGAGCCCTTGTAGCCCAGCTTGCCGCCTGTGGACCAGCTCAGGATGTTGCCGTTCTGGTCACTGATTGCGACGCGTGTGTTGTTGAATGTTGAATCGACGTGGACAATGCCGGAAAGGACAAGGCGTCCTCCCTTGACTTTGCGCTTCACATCCGCCACTGGCGCTGCTTCCGGGGCAGCGGTCTCAGCGGTCTTTACTTCAGTCGTTTCGTCTGCCATGTTGTTTTATTGTCTCCCTGAGGGAAATTGATGGTTGATTTTTCCACAGATTATGCCTCCAACGCATCATGCGTCAGGCAACCGTCATGCCGCGAGGCTATCAGCCCTGCTGCTTGGCGGCGGCGTTGGTGTTGGCCTGCTTACGCTCGGACCTGTCGCGGATGGCGCCGACGGTCTTCTTCGTACCCTTGCGCGTACGCGCATTGGTTTTGGTGCGCTGGCCGTGAACAGGGAGGTTGCGCTTGTGGCGGATGCCGCGATAGGAGTTGATGGCGGTGAGGCGGCGGATGTTCTGGGCAATCTGGCGACGAAGGTCGCCTTCCACAGTGTAGTGGTCCTGCAGGATCTGCAGGATGGCCGTGATGTTGGCGTCCGTCAAGTCGCCGGCCTTCAGCATCGGGTCGATGCCGGCCATGGCGCAGATCTTGTCCGCCGTTGCCGGACCGATACCATAGAGGTAGGTCAGCGAGACGTTGATGTGTTTGTTGTTCGGGATGTCAATACCGAGGAGTTTGGGCATTTTACTTTTCCTGCTGATTTGCCGTCGTACGTCCCATTTTCAAAAAGAAGAAGCGACGCCTCTGGCACGTTGTTAATCGTTAGTACGGTGAGAACCCTGCTCAAGGAAATCTGTTCAACCCTGGCGCTGCTTGTGGCGCTTGTTCTTGCAGATCACCCTGATGACACCTGCGCGCTTCACAATGCGGCAGTTGTTGCACATTCTCTTTACTGATGCTCTTACTTTCATTGTTTCACATTCCAATTGTTTACAATGTTTTACGGAAAAAGAGCCGCCATTAGGCCTCGCACACTTGCGTGCACGATACGCCAGACTGGCTTCTCTTGCGCTGTGGCTTTTTACACCACAATCCCTGAATGTTGCCCATCGCCAGGCAGGTTCCTTCAAGCGAAGACCCCAAGCCCAGCATCCTCGACAGCTTCTCGACGAACTCAGGGCGAATCCGTCTCAAAGGGTGGAATAGTCAAGGACTACTCGCCATCCCAACTGGTCAACTCCTCCAGTTTTGTCATGGCTACCTCGCCATTTTTGTGGGTACAATAATGGCTATGATATAAAAAGAGTATATAATATATCCCAATTCGGATATTTTACAAATGCAAATTTGAAAAATTATGTCGTGCGCGGCTACGCGCCATGTCGTGCGCGGCTACGCGCCGCGCACTCAGGACGCGGAATTCGGTGGCGTGGAGATGCACGGGACTCTGCTCCCCGCACTCAGGACGCGGGATTCGGTGGCGTGGAGATGCACGGGACTCTGCTCCCCGCACTCAGGACGTGGGATGCGGTGGCGTGGAGATGCACGGGACTCTGCTCCCCGCACTCAGGACGCGGGATGCGGTGGCGTGGAGATGCACGGGACTCTGCTCCCCGCACTCAGGACGCGGGATGCGGTGGCGTGGAGATGCACGGGACT
>JAFTAC010000262.1 GCA_017458805.1 Victivallales bacterium
GACTTGAAAACCTCGAAGATAACACATCAGGATGTCGGGCAGATGGATATGTACATCCGTATGTACGATGCCCTGAAGCGAACGGAGGGGGATAACCCGACTTTGGGCATCATCCTTTGCGCGGACACCGATTCGGACATCGCCAAGTTCTCCATTCTGCACGGGAACGAACAGTTGTTTGCCTCGAAATATGTGCTGTATCTGCCCAGCGAGGCGGAACTGCGCGCCGAGATTGAAACACAGAAGGAGATTATCCTGGAACAGCACCAGAAAGATGGGTAAGTGAATTAAATATGAATAGTTTGAAGACATTGCTCCAAAGCAACGGCAAATGGATGACGATCGCCAAGTGGGTCTTCCTCTTGGGCTGCTGGCTGCTGATTCTGATTCTTCTTGGACGTGCCGCCTACTATGCGTATGAGCAGGAATTTCTGAAGGTCGGCCCTGCACGAATCGTCGGCGCGAGAAATGTCATTTACTGCGAGGCAGGAGGTGTTATGTACACAAATCCAGGCGCAATGATGGGGCTTCATCTGCGATGCTTCTCCATTCTGTTCGGCATCGCTCTGCTGACGGCTGGTTTGGCGACGGTTTTTGTCAAGCTTTGGAAAAGGCTTGCCAGGAGGCAAGTCTGGTCAAGGCTCATCTTGATTCTCTTTGGCATTGTGATGATTCTCTCATTGCTCTATCTGGCATTTGTATGTGTCTGGGAATGGGCACTTTGTTGGCTTGCCGTTCTAATTTGCGCCAGATTCGCCCCCAAATGGTCAACCAAAAGCATCTTCACGATTGCGGTCCTGAGTGCAGTCATTGCTCTCATGGGATTCTGTCGGATGGAACTGAAAAGTACGGAACGAATGTACGAAGCCTTCTGGAGCGAGGCGGAACGCTGCGTCACGGTGGCGGATTTCACCGCACGATATGATGCGCCAATGCTTGTCCGCCAACACCTTTCAGAAGACGACAAAAAGTGGTTTTACAACTTGGCGAATTTTGACACATCCCTCTGGCTGCCAGGGAAGAACCTGTACGGTTTCGTCTCAATCAATATGCCTGATATTCTTCTTCTGCCCTGGTTTGACGATGACGGCAAAAGAGTCGCCTTCGCCTGGTGTGATCTTACGCCAGAACGCCAGTCATATATCACAGAAAGAACTCCTAAAACGAAATAGTAAGATGAATCCCCCCTCCGCAAACTCTTCTTCTGGGACACGCCCGCGCAGGGCGCGTTTGGCATCATTGCGAACAAATGGGCAATATATGGACATTAACACATTTCTCATCTTTTGGCTGATTGGAATGATTGCGGGCGGTTTCTGGCTCTGCAAGATCAAGCGCGAGTGGATTCTTCTGCTTGTCCTGACTGTGTTTTGGGGATGTGCGGCGGTATATTTCACGATGAGCGACACCCATTTGAAATGTGCAAAAACAAATAGGGAGAACGCCCTTCGGCAGTGTGCGGTAATGCTGAGAGCGGGCGAACAAGAACGACTTCAGGAGAAACCGACGGCCTTTCTTGAATCACCTGAAAGAAGAGGGAAGGCTGCAACGCTCGCCCGCGCCTTTGCGGAATCGCTCGGAGTGGCCTCAAGTCCCGAATGGTCATTTCCCTCCATTGTCTGGGCAATCATATTGGTGGCTTTGGCGGGAGTCTGGTATGCGATGCGGCATTTCCAGGTGAAAAGCATTTTCCGCAGAGTATATCTTGCAACGCTATCCGTTCTTGCGTTAGGCACACTTTGCTTGATTTACATCGGAACTGCGGTTCAAAACGGCTATGCCAAAAGTGGACTCATCACTGACCTTAAGCGTCTCAACGATGCGGTTTCCCAGCCTCAGATCCATCCTCAATTACTGCGTCATTTGGAGCATCCGAAAATGGAAGGATGGTGGTATATTCCCCAAAACTTCACGGAATGACGAATGAAGCGATGAATAAGGGACAAATTCGAATATGATTCCATTGGGTTACTACATCGTCAGGAAATCAGGGAAGAAGGCAAGGTCCTCTGGTGTCTCGCCCGACTATTTGACGGTGGCTGGCTGCCTCTGCGAGGGCGTCATTCCAGGCCTGGAATCGGCTCCGCTCGACTGGGAGGAGATTGCGCGAGAATGGGACTTGTCCCCGCGCGATGCAAGGCGTCTTTATGATTTCGTTCAAGAGCATTGTAAGCGGATAAACTACGAGTTGTTCCACATCTTCCTCGACTATGACGCCCCTGCGCACATCTGCCGCGAGTTCTTCAAGGGACGGGACGATGTGCTGATCGTCGGCCTGTGCTCTAACGACACGCATTTTCTGGACTCTCCTGGAATCAGCGGGGTAGCCCCTCTTCCCGAGAATGCGGTGCTTCTTGGCTGGGACTTGTATGAATTCGGCGACTATGTCAAGGAGGAAGAACCACTGCCGCCGTTGGATTACCACAGGCACGGGGCAATGGGCGTTTTGGGACTGGGCTGCACCTTCGTCTGCTGTGACACTAATGGAGCACTTTCCAGACGTCTGGGCATGCAACTCAATTCGCAGGGAATGTATCCAGATGCCTCAAGTGCGACGAAGGCCGCAGAAATCGTCAATGCGGAAAGAATGGGCGAGCCCTGCCATTATCTTCCATTCGCCTTGTTCAAATGCTGAGTGTGAGGTCTTCCCAAAAGCAACAAACATCGTCCGAATGCGATGACGCTGGCGAATGTTGGGAACTGGAAACCTGAGGAAAAGATTTTCCTGCCGTCTCTGTGGAGACTTGCCAATCTGTATGCTATATTATCAAAGAGTTACGCTGTTTACAAGACGATTTTGGATTTTGGACTCAGTGCGTCCAAAATTGGTTTTGCGGTTGCAAACGCCGATGTCCCAGATTGAAAAACGATGTGAAATGAACCCGTTTCCCATTCCATTATAGGGTGGATTTCCGCCTTACTTTGAAACAGAAGTGAACTTAGGTACTTGACAAATGAGAGACAACTTTTCAGAGATTGACTGGCTTTGGGTCACCGATGTTTCAAGTCTGCAAGGAACGGCTGGCTGGAATGTCCTTATGAAGGCCAGGGAGTATCTGATTTATCAGTCGTGGCTCAGAACAATCCTGGACGAGTTCTTCGCCTGTAAACTGGGTGATGGCACTTATGTCTTTCTTTTCGAGATTGATTCATATAAGGATGATGTTGACCGCTTTGTTTGGGTGATCCACGGCAATGTGCCGCCGTTGTATTTGACTACGGATTGCTGCCTTACGCCAAAGTATGTTGCCGAGACCTATTGCGACTTGGCGGAGCAATGGTGCGACGGGACATTGCCTGAACTGAACTTTTCTGTCAGAGACGTGCCTGACGATGACGTGAAGGCTGAACTGCGCAGACGCATTGCCTCATTGAAGAAGAGCATTCGGCTGCATTCGTTCAAGCCATACGGACAAAAGGCCAAATTGTCCGACAATCCGCATCGACGTCTGGAACGGGAGTGCTGTGGCTCTCATATTATCCTGCGCGCAGAGCATCTGCCAGAAGACCTGCGTTTTGCGGCTATTCACGATGTGCGAGCCATTTGCCCAATGCCGTGGTTTTCCCTTTCCCATGTGCTTGAATTGGCGGATGATATGAAGGTCAGAAGACTGGATGTCGTCAATTGCACGGGCAATGATTTCATAGTCAATGGTTCAATCGAGGATTTGCATTGGACAACAGCAAAAAAACTGCCTGAATGTCTGGACTATTCATCCTTTGCCAATCTTAGGCATCTCTCCATCAATGTGCATGAACCTGCCAATGTGAGGATAGTTGCTCCTCAAGTGGAGGAGGTGACGTTTTTCTGCCATCGGGGGCCGCTGCACGTGAACCTTTCGTCCCTTGAGCATCTGCGAAGTATGACTTGCCTGACCAGTCGAATTGAATTCCTGCTTCCAAATGGAGTTCAGTCGTTGCTTCTGGCTGGACTGACTGCAAAGACAGCTGAAAAACTGGAATTTACCGATACGCTGCGCGAACTGGAAATCAATGAAGGCACACTCACGAGCCTTGACTTCCTGAACAAATTCCCCGCCTTGACACATTTGAGACTGTATGGCCTATCCAAGCTGCCCAGTCTGGATGGTCTTCGCGGACTGCCACTGAAGAAACTGGTCATAGACACCTGCAATTCCATTGCTGACTATTCGCCGTTGGGTGACTTGCCGCTTGAGGAATTGACGCTTCGCCGTCACGCGAGCAAGCCGTTGTCGAACATCCAGTTCATATCCACCATTCTCACGCTGGAGATGTGCCATCTTGACGCGAAAGTGACAGACAGCGACTTGTCGCCTTTGAACAAACTCAAATACTGCGACTATAAAGGAATCTTGACGCCAGAGAGACGGACACAAAATCGCCAATATCTCGTTGCTAAAGGCTGGATTGACACTTGGTTCGACAAGAACTGATAGTCATCAGGGAAAACTGTCCAATTCCGAGCCACGCGATTGCAAACAGGACATACGGCCAATGCTCGCGACAATCAGTCCGGCTGGCACATCGAAGGACTGCTCTCGGATGGCGGCAAATTGCTGGCTTCCTCATAGGTCAGTGCGCCGTGCTTGCGCATTGCCGTTATCAGCCTTTCCTTCTCAGTCGGATCCATTGCCGTGTTTGCCATCACGACATCAAGGGGATACAGATTCGTTGGTGAACAGGGAAGATCCCCCCTCCTATCGTTCCACTCGTTGGGAGAAAAGCCGTTCTCCAACAGCAGAACCATGAAGTCAACAAGCAGCCTGTCATTGGGCGACGACTGCTCCTCATGCATCAAGTACTTCAGAATCCAATAGGAAAAGCAGTCCTTCAGTGCTTGAATTTGGAGTTCTTCAGGACAACCATCCCTGAACACCCTTTGCAGCATCCTGTAGGTGTATTCGTCCAGATTATCCTCAACCTGAAGCAACTCCATCGGGACCATTGCGCCATATTCGAGCAGCAACTCAAAAGCATCTTCATGATGATTCTCGTATGCCTGGTACAGCAATGGCTCTCTTTCATAGAACCAGGGAGAGACGACATTCGGCGAAGCGCCCTCCTTCAGTTTCTTTTCCAGCCCTTTCAGATTGTTGTCTCTCAGATACTTGTCCAACGGGGAATCGCTGCAATATTGCGCATAATGTATAAGGTCAACTGGCAGGCAGACGGTGTCCACCACAAGTTCCAGAGGAAGATCCAAGACAAAAAGTGGTAATAATGATATCGGCAAAAGCACCTTTTCGTGAAACCCCTCCCCCATTACAGCCGCAGATACAGGAAAGTTAACGAGACCTATTGTGCCAGAATAAATGCAATATGGTGGTGGGAGACCTCCTGCGGTTATTGTCTCGGCAATGCGCACGCACCCCGTCCCGCAGAGAGATAGAAGTAATAGCCAGGAAATGATGAAGGCTGTTCTCATACAATCGCTTACAGTGTGAAGGTCAGGGAATTTGCAACTCCAGAAACGATTATACTATAATTTATCGCTTAGCATTTGCAAACCACGGCAATGCTGTTTGCACAGTGAGCCAATCTCGTGCCACGCGATTGCAAACTGCTGAAGAGTTGCGCAAAACATATTCTGGGCAAATGTTCATTTTTCAAAGCCCGAATGCGATGACGCTGGCGAATGTTGGGAACTGGAATCAAGTCTGCTTATCGCTTCTCAAGGCGTTTCTGGAGCGCATCAAGGAACGCCGTGGCGGCGGGAGAGAAGAACTGCCCCTTCTTCCACACGATGTCCAAAGCGGACTCCAGCCTCGGGACAAACGGTCGGAAGACCAGCCCGGACTTCACGCCGGTCGGGACCAGTCTGTCCAGCGTCACGGCGCAGCCGACGCCTGCGCGCACCAGGAACGCCGCATTGTAGATGAGGTTGTAGGTGGCGGCGATGTTGAGTTCGGCCACGGGCTTCCCAAGCCACTCAAGATAGGGATTCCCCGTCGTGCCATACTGGAGCACCTGCCGGGAGATGACCAGCGGAATGCCATTCAGATCGTCGGGCGATATTCCCTTCCTCTCCGCCAGCGGATGGCCGACCGGCATCACCAGCCCCCAGACATCCCTGTAGGGAAGCGGCAGGGCATCGTACTTCGAGATGTCAACTGGCTGGATGAGCACGCCGAAGTCCAGCGTCCCCCTGTCCAGCCTCTCCAGAACCTCCTCCGCATTCCCGCTGTGCAGATGAAATCGGATGCCGGGATGCCTGTCCCGCACATCGCGGATGGCATCAGCCAGAATGGACATTGCCTCGCTCTCGCCGCCGCCGACATAGACATCGCCCACTATCCTGTGCTTCGCGCTGAAGTCGGAGCGTGTCTTGTCGACGATCGTCATGATCTCCTCCGCCCGCTGGCGCAGCAGCATCCCCTCCGCAGTCAGTGAGACGCTGTGGCTGCCGCGGATGAACAGCCGCTGTCCAAGCTCGTCCTCAAGGTCCTTCAGCTGGCGTGAAAGCGTCGGCTGGGTGACGTGCAGACGGTGCGCCGCCCCCGTGACGCTTTTCTCACGCGCCACCGCCAGAAAGTATTTCAGCACTCTCAGTTCCATGGATGCGCTCCTGTTTATAATGGACATGGCGTTACTATACCCCCCGTGATATGCTTTTCAAGCATTGAAGGCCATAAAAACAAAGTATTTGCTAGTTCATTCATCTGAAATATATTAATTCGCGTTACAAAAAAAGGCGGAAATGCGACGACAATTCCGCGTCGGCCAATCCAGCGATGCGACGGCATCCAACCCAAGGAACAACGATGAAGAAAACCACGCTGCTTTTGTCTCTCGCCGCCCTAGTCCTGGCAGCCGCAGGCTGCTGCAATCTCAAAACCAAATGCAAGGAGTGCCCGTCCATGAAAAACATCGAACTTACCCAGGAATGGGACAAGATCTTCCCCCTGAGCGACCAGGTGGAACACAGCAAAGTCACTTTCCC
>JAFTAC010000263.1 GCA_017458805.1 Victivallales bacterium
CTGGACCGTTCCCCAGAAGCGGGTGTCCATGCGGGTGGCGGGGGCACCGTTTATGGTGACGAAGGCCTCGGAATCAGCGAGTCCTTCTAGCTTGATTTCCAGATAGTCGTCGGTCTCCTTGCCATCTGTGTAGTTGAGGATTTGACCGCTTCGGAAGTTGATGAGTTCTAGTTGCATGGTTGTGGTTGGTTAGTGAATGATGTGGGAAAAGCAAAGCATCTGCCTTGCAAGACGTTGTGGGAGATGTTGCGTTTTTCGACGGCGAGGGCGCCGTCGTTACCCCCTATTTCAAGTGCTTGGAGAGTTCCTTCTGGAAAATCTCCACCTTGTCGCCGACTTTGAGGTTGAGGGTTGCAGCCATGCCTGCGTTGATTTCGATGGCGGCAATGGCTGGTTTGAGGCTGGAGTAGCCAGGGAGGCGGTCGCAGTAGGCCTCGTCGGACTCCTGGCTGCCCTGCGGCTTTTCCACTGGCATCGTGTGGATGGCGGTGATGCGTCCCTCTTTGTCGATGAAGAGGATGTCGAGGGGAATGCGGGTGTTTCGCATCCAGAAACTGTGCATTTCGGGCTTTTTGAAAAGGAAAATCATCCCCCCGTCCTCGGGCAGGCTTTCCCTAAACATAAGGCCGCGCGTGCGGTCTTCGTCGCACAGCGCGGTCTCCATGTTCTCGAAAAGCATCCCTCCGATTTCCACGGGCCATTTCAGGTCCTCTGCGCGTGCGCAGAGGACCAGAAGAAGCAGCGGAAACAGGAGGCGTTTCATTTTAATTTTTGCTGAACCAGAGCGCCTGTGGCGCCTGGCGCTTGACCTGACTGACGTGCCCGTCGAAGTAGGAGACATTGATGGCGTCGTTGTGCCTCCAAAGGAACCACCAGTTCGTGTTCATGACGTCGAGTGGGCAGTCCGCTAGCATAAAGGTTTCGGTGGGGCGCTTGAACTCGAAAACCTTGCATGGGTAGGAGGTGGTCGAGGAGGAGATGTAGCCGGCCGAGATGTTCATGCCATAGCCGCCGTAGCTACGACTGGCATGGCTGATGGTGGTTTCAGAGTTTGCCTCGGAAAGGATCTTCTGGCCGTTTTCGCCTATGGAGGTGGGGCAGAGCGGGTTGCTCGAGGTGTTGCCGCTGCTGTGCGTCTTCTTGCTGAAGAGCGACGGCTCATACTGGTAGCCGGCGACAATCCAGTAGTTGGTGAAGTATGCGCCTGGCGCACTGCTCGGGTAGCTGCCGCCGTCCATGCGGGAGCCGCAAACATAGTCGTCGTAGTCGTCCTGGTAGAGGCGCATGACGAGGGCCATCTGCTTGAGCTGGTTGACGCAACTGGTGGCTCGCGCCTTTTCCCTTGCCTTGCTCAGGGCGGGCAGCAGCATGGCCGCCAGGATGGCGATGATGGCGATGACGACGAGCAGTTCGATTAGCGTGAAGGTTCTCTTTTTCATTATGTGTTTTCCTTGTTTTTTGGGTGTTAAACTTTTATTTGGTGAACCAGGTTTTGACGAGTGCCTGTTTTTTTACCTGGCCGACGTGTCCGTCGAAATAGGAGACGTTGATTGCGTTGTTGTGGCGCCACACCCACCACCAGGTAGCCGCGATGACATCGACGGGATTGTCGGCAATCATGAACTTTTCAGAGGGGTTCTTCCATTCGGTGGCCTTGCTGGGGAGGAGAGTCGCGGTGGCGGAGAGGTAGCCTGTCGCCTGGTTCATGCCATAGCCGCCGTTCAGGACATTGCCATGGCTGATGGTGGTGTTGCTTCCTGCCTCGGAGGTGATGGTCTGTCCGTTTTCACCTATGCATGAGGGGCAGAGCATGGGGGTCGGTTCGCCGCCGCTCTTGTACTCCTTGCGGCTGAAGAGCTGGGGCTCGTAGGCAAAGCCGGCGACCGTCCACCAGTTGGCGTAGTATTTCCCCGGCGAATCGGTTGGATAGCCTTTGCTCATGCGGGCTCCGCAGGCGTAGTCCTCGTAGTCGTCCTGGTAGAGGCGCATGACAAGGGCCATCTGCTTGAGCAGGTTGACACAGGAGATGGCTCGCGCCTTCTCGCGCGCCTTGCTCAGTGCGGGCAGCAGCATGGCCGCAAGAATCGCGATGATGGCAATCACAACAAGTAATTCAATCAGGGTGAAGCACTTTTTTTTCATGGAAAATCTCCGTTATATTATAGTCAATCCAAATACCTAGAACTAATTATACAACGAAAAAGCCAATTGTCAATAGCATTGGGAGATTTTTGTTGTTTTGCGATTGAATCCAGCGCACTTTGAGTATTACAGCGCGCTCTAAGGAGCGCGCTGTCAGGACGGCATGGGGGTGCCTGGGGAAATGCCCACAGCTTCGTCCCGACCCCTAGCTCCTAATCCCAAACCACTAACCACTAACC
>JAFTAC010000032.1 GCA_017458805.1 Victivallales bacterium
AGAGGCTCTGGCTACGTTTTGTACTTTTGCAGGGCCAGAGGCCCTGCGCACATCTCGTCAGAGCCATAGGCTCTGGCTACGGGCTATTTCAATTTCTCGATCATCTCGGCGACGTTCCTTCTGACCTTGCGCAGGAGGACGGGATCGTGCGAGTAGTCTTTCATCGAATCAACGAGTTCGTTGGGCACCACAAGGGCGGCCTTGGCCTCCTTCAGCAGTTCGGGAGCAATGTTCTTCTTCTCGGCAATACGCTTTTCGAGCTCCAGGAAGTAGGCATAGTCCTCAAGACCGTCGCGGATGTTTTCCACGCGGATGGTGGGAATCAGACCCTTGGGACCTGCGCAGAAGATTGAGCCGTCGCCATTGGCGGTCTTGTAACTGGCGGGATTCCAGTTGGTGTAGGGGCCATCCACGATGGGGCCATGGTTTACTGGCCAGCGGGTGACGGCATAGTAGAGGTAGCCATCGGGACGGAACTTGGCAGTCATCATGCCCATGAGCAGACGGCTCTCGATGAGCGCATACTCCACGAACCAGTTGGCATACGGGTTGGCAGGTCCGATGCAGGTGTACCACCACACCTTGGTTCCCATTGCGCGTGCCTTGTTCACATAGGAAAGATTGTACTTCGGCGTAAGAGGTGTGAAGACATCGACGCAGCCTTTCAGACAGGTCTCCGTGCCAAAGGTGTGGTCGTATGCGGTGGTTGTCAAGGGGATGTTGGGGTACTTCGCCTTAATCGCCGAATAGACCTTCGCCATCACGGGGAACTGCGACGACGGAATCTCATCGTAGCCGTAGAGATAGGCGTATTCGAGCAGCCCTTCCTTCTCCAGGATGGGCACCCAGTAGTCAAGGGCCTTGAGAACAAAGTCGATATAACTCTGCACACGCGGGTCGTCAGCCTTGGTCAAGTTCCTGTCTGTACCGACGTACATGATGCAGAACTGGCGAAGAAGCCCCTTGTCGCGGATGCGCTTCCAATGCGGGATGCCGACTTTCATCCTGGGGTAGTTGGTCACGTCCCCCATGCTGGGCCTGCCATAGATGTTGTTGTAGTCCAGCTTGTAGTCAACGATGGTATCGACGCACTGCCTCAGGATTTCGTCGTGCTTCTCCTCGCTCATGTCCTTGCCCCAGACCTGCTTGATGTGGTCGCGGAAATCCACGGCGGTGTCCAGCGGGGACTTGGTGGGAACTGTGAAATCGAAGACACGCAGGTTCATCTTGAGCGTGGCAACCTGCTTGCCGTCGGCGGTCACCTTCACATTGCCTGTGTAGTAGCCTGCCTTGGCGTTCTCTGGCGTCTTGATGCGCACCCAGAAGGCCACAGCCTCATGGGGGGCAACCTTGGCGGTCTTCTGCCAGTCCAGCAACGGGTCTGGCCACCAGCCCTGATAGGATGCAGCATACGGTGGCTTCTTGGTCAGCACATGGCCGACCAGGGAGACGGTCACCGCATCCGCTGGAAGCACATAGTCACCGTTCCGCAGCTCGCCGACCTCGACGCCTGCCACGGCATCCTTGTAGCCAATGGCGACAACCTGTACGCTCTCATACTCGTTCTTCGCCATCTCCAGTTCAATCGTTTCCGTGAAGTTGACGCCGTTCAGCGGACGGTCCTTGATCATCACCTTGAGCATGGAATCGGCGACGGCGATGCCGAATGGGGAGCCTGGGAAGGCCTTCTCCGTGGCCAGCAGAATGCGCTCCTCCGTGATGTCGCGTGAGTTGCCATCAAACAACCCTTTGATGCTAAAACCGAGCATGGAGAGCTTGCGAAGCTCGCCCATCGTGGTATTCGTGCTTTCGACTGCCTTGTAGGCATCTTCAATCTCCTTATTGTAGCCGTCGATGGTATTGAGAATCCTTTTGCCGCGTTCGGAGCTGACACCCTTGATTTCGGCGGAGAGCTTGTCGAGGATGCCCTTCCACTCGGTGATTTCATCAGCCTTTGGAGCCACCAGACGGATGGAGTCCAGATAGAGGACAAAATCCTCCGAAGGGCTGGACATGAAGAAGTCGATCTGCTTGATGTGCTGCGTGTCCAGTCCAATCTTTTTCAAATCGATATGGCAGGGAAGCTCCTGGCCTGGGTTGATGAGGTACTCCT
Source organism: Victivallales bacterium (assembly GCA_017458805.1). GTDB lineage: Bacteria > Verrucomicrobiota > Lentisphaeria > Oligosphaerales > Oligosphaeraceae > RGIG3456. The sequence continues at coordinate 2,114 of JAFTAC010000032.1, forward strand.
GCGAGCTGG
>JAFTAC010000264.1 GCA_017458805.1 Victivallales bacterium
ACTGGCTACACAGTTCTGAACCAGACGGCCATATTTGCATCCCCTCGATTCTGCCAAATTCAAAGGAGATTGTGAATATGAAAGAAGAAACAATGTCATTCCGTGAATGGTTTATTGAAGAAGGAATTGCAATAGGCGAGAAGCGTGGCGCGAGACAGGAACGTGAAAATGGCATCAGAAGAACAGTTCTAGCTCTTCGCAACGTGGGCTGCAATGCGGAAACTATATCTTCGCAAATCGTGAGTGTGTTTGGACTTACATCTTCGCAGGCAGATGCTTATGTCGCAGAGATTTCACAGTAACGATTTGCGGAGATGATACGGGCAGAGCAAGGCACTGGCTACACAGTTCTGAACCAGACGGCCATATTTGCCTCCCCGCGGTTCTGCCACAGGCAGTATGGGATGGCGGTGAAGGTGCATGCCTTGCGCTTGGGGGGCTTGGTGGAGTAGAGGTGACCTGGCTCCGCAGCTGTCTCCATGTAAGCCGCGCCCTTGATGGCGGGCGTCCCCTTGGGCAACCCCTTCGCAGTCGTCATCTTGAACGGCTTGGTGGTGTCGATCAGCAGCGTGCTCATGTCCGCCGTCACGTTGTCCGTGCTTTCCATCGCCATGACAAACGGACCATACGTCAGGGCCACTTTGCCCGCCGCATCGGAGACGCGCGGGTCGGCGTAGTTGACATGCGGATTCAGCTCATAGCGCACTTCAAGTTCATCTCCTTTCTGGAATAATCCTTCTGCGGAAAAAACGCTCTCGGGGCGACTGGATTGCTGCTTGCCATTGAAGAAGGTGGCTGCATTGTCTGCCCAGGAGGGAATGCGAAGGCAGATGCTCACATTGCTCTTGGGGGCCTCCTCAATCGTCAGCTTATAGGAGTTGCCCAGAGGGTAATTGCCTGAAATCGTCGCCTTCAGGCGCCCGCCCGCCATGGGCAGGTCAATCTTTGCATTGACAGGAATGTTCACGCAGAATGCACTCTCCGAATACGAAAAGGCAAGTTGAGGTAGCTGCGCGAGGAAACGGCAGAAGTTGGTGGGGCAGCAGGAGCAGTTGAACCAAGGCTGACGCTTGCCATATTGCGTGTGGCTGACCACGTCTTCAAGCCCTCTTGTGAACTCCTGCTTGTTCTCGTAGAAGAACTCCGTCCCGCTCAAGGCAAGGCCGCTGAGGATGCCGTTGAAGACGGCGCGCTCCATCGTCTCGAAGTATTTTGTCTCCCCCGTGATGTTGCCCATCCTCATGGCAAAAAGCGCGAGGCCGATGGATGCGCAGGATTCTGCATAGGCGTATGCGTTCGGCAGATGGAAGTCCTGGGTGAAGGCCTCCCCCTTCTCCGTGGAACCGACGCCCCCCGTGATATACATGTTTCGCTCCGCGACGCTGTCAAAAAGAGTCTTGCAGACTTCCAGCAACTCGTCGTCCCCAAACCTGTCCGCCACCTCGGCCATGCCACTATAGAGGTACATCGCCCTCACGGCGTGCCCTGTGGCGTCTTTCTGCTCACGACCGGGAATATGCGCCTGCACGTATGCAAAACTAGAAGGGACAGAAAGACCCAGTTGCTTGCACTCCTCTTCGAAGTAGTTGGGTTTCTGTCCGCGCTGGTCGATAAAGTACTTTGCAAGTTTCGCATATTTCTTGTTGCCGCTGGCGTCCGCCAGTTTGCAGAGCGCCAACTCTATCTCCTCATGGCCAGGGTACCCTTTCTTCTGTTTTTTGCCTGGCCCGAAGACAGTTGCGATGTAGTCTGCATAGCGGCACATGCAGTCCAGAAACTTCCTGCTTCCAGTGGCTTGGAAGTGGGCAACGGCGGCCTCCATCAGATGACCCGCGCAATAGAGCTCATGCGCACGTCCAAGGTGCGCCCAGCGCTTTTCTGGCTCGACGACGGTGAAATGGGTGTTCAGGTAGCCATCGGGCTGCTGGGCGGAGATGATGAGGTCCACGTACTTGTCCAGCTCTGCCTCGCGTTTCTTGTTCGGATGGCTGATCAAGTCCAGGCACATCCCCTCGATGACCTTTGCAAAGTCGGAATCCCAAAAGACATGCGGCATGTTCGGCATGCCTGGCTTCCAAACCAGCTTGAATGCATCGATGCGCCCTGTCTCCTGGCAGCGCTGGATGTTGTAGGGGATGACCTTTTCGCTGTTCAGATTAACCCACTTCGCAAGAAATGAATCGGTCAACTTGATGTTCTTCAATGGAACTGGTGCAAAGTCACTCATAAACAAATCTCCATTCTATGACAAATTGAAAGGGAAAAGCGTCTCTTGAAATGATGTGCGCGGGCTGCACTACATCAGGTGGGCGACTTTGGCGGGAAACTCGCGGTAGTCGTCGATTTTGATGAAGGGGAAGTCTGACTTGAAGACGGACTCGTCGTTTCCGCCAAGGCCGTAATCGTCTCCGCAGTAGGCGAGTTCATCGTGCTTGACGCCGTATTCCTGGCAGTAGAGGTCCAGGGCGTATCGTTTATCGTAGGGCTTTGGGGCGAAGTCGAAGGATGAGGAGCCGCCTATGAAGACCACATAGTCGCTGAAAGTCGCCACGACGTCGTCGTAGATTTTGCGGCGTTTTTCACGTGTGGGATCGAACGCCAGCTTGTCGGCCTGGATGGCCTTCGTGCCGAGCAGGGGGAAGGTGACGCACCCGGACGGGTGGTATTCCACGCTCTCCCCTGCAAACTGCGTGTATCCGTACTTTTCGCGCAACTGGCCGATGCTCTGCGCAACGCTTTCACGATCGCAGGGAAGTGTCAGGTCGCGCACGATGTCCAGTTGCTTTGTAGCAGGGTTGTATTTCCCGAACTGGAGGCCGTAGTTCCCGATGATGTCGATGGGGAAGCCGCCCAGTTGGTTGAAGATGCGCATGGCCTGGCCCGCGCCGACCATCAGCAGGCGGTACTTTTTCGCAAGTGCCTCCAAGGCGTTGCGGTTGGCGTCGCACAATGGGGTCTTGTGCTGGGTGAGGGTTCCATCCAAATCGAATGCAATGACTTTGAGCATAATTAGTCTTGTGGGGGGAAGAAACGGAGGTTTTCAGGGGCGACGGAGAGGATGATGGCGTCGCCTGGCTGCTTGGTAACTTTCTGGCTGGTTCTGGCGACCAGTTCGCCTGCGGACGAGGCCATGCGTATGAGGTTTTCGCCACCGAGGCGTTCGATGATTTCAATGGTGGCGTGAAGCCCCTCGGGAGAGTCCAGAACGAAATGCTCTGGGCGGATGCCGACGACGACGTCGCCTTGCTGGTGGGATGCATTGGGTACGGGCAAGCTCCATCCTGGCAGTTCGCAGGTGGCCTTGCCGTTTTTAAGCGTTATCCTGCCTTGGAAGAAGTTCATCGGCGGGGAGCCGATGAAACCCGCTACAAACTGGTTGGCGGGGTGTTCATAGACCTCCATTGGTGCGGCGGTCTGCTGAATGACACCGTCCTTCATGACGCAGATGCGGTCGCCCATCGTCATCGCCTCCACCTGGTCGTGGGTGACATAGATCATGGTGCATTGCAGCCGCCTGTGCAGGCGCAACAGCTCCGTGCGCATCTCTGCGCGCATCTTGGCGTCCAAGTTGGAGAGCGGCTCGTCAAACAGGAATACAGCCGGATTGCGGACGATGGCGCGCCCGACTGCGACGCGCTGCCGCTGGCCGCCCGAAAGCTGCTTGGGGAGACGGTCAAGGTAGTCGTTGAGGCCGAGCATCTCGGCTGCCTCGGTTACCCGCCTGGCAATCTCCTCCTTGGGCACCTTGCGGAGCAGAAGCGAGAAGGCAAGGTTTTCGCGGACGGTCTTGTGGGGGTAGAGGGCGTAGTTCTGGAAGACCATTGCCACGTCCCTGTCCTTGGGAAGAAGGTCGTTGACCACCTTGCCTCCGATGCTGACTGTTCCGCTGGTGATCTCCTCCAGTCCCGCAATCATGCGCAGCGTGGTTGATTTGCCGCAGCCAGAGGGGCCCACCAGCACCATGAACTCCTTGTCATGCACTGTCAAGTTTATGTTGTGGACAGTCTGCCTGCCTTTTTCATAGCTTTTGCAGACTTCTGATAGAACGACCTCGGCCATTGTTTTCCTTGAATGTAAGAGAATGAGTTGTTTGTCCAAATTTATACTCTGAAAGCAAAGAAATCAACTTGTTTTCGTGAAGAAAATGGTTTTGGTGTTATATTTTATAAGGTGACTATTGATACCTATATCGCGGAACAGGACGCGGGAAAACCTCAAATTTTAGGAGAGAACAATGCAATTTGAACCAGTGGCCATAGAGGAGCGCAACTCAAAGCACCTTCCATCAGGTGTGTATGATTTTGGACGCGACGCGTTTGCGCGTTTTTACCTTGAATATGAGTGTGATACTGCAAATGATGTGGAACTGGTATTGGGCGAGGTGCTGAAGGACGGCAGAATCAACCGCGAGCCTGGCGGCTCCAGAACCTGCTATGTGATGACCTGCCACTTGGAAGCAGGAAAGGGCAGGGTTGATTTCGAGTTTCCCAAGCACGGACAATGGCTCTACGGACAGTGCATGGTGGAGCCCGAGCTGGGTGTCTTCCGCTATGTGGAGGTCAATGGCTGCCTCAAGAGCGCGACACCAGTCCGCACGGTGCTTCATGCGCCGTTTGACGATGCCGCCTCCGAGTTCCATTGTTCCGATGCGACCCTGGAGAAAATCTGGGAGTTCTGCAAGTACTCCATCAAGGCGACCTCGGTCTTCGGTGTGTTTGTGGATGGCGAGCGGGAGCGTCTGCCATACGAGGGTGACGCCTATATCAACGGCCTTGGCTGGGTTGCCCTGTCGAGCGACTACGCCATCCTGCGCCGTTCCATCGATGCGCTGTTCCTATGGCCGACCTGGCCGACGGAGTGGCATCTGATTCTCTGCTGCATCATCCGCATCTACTACTTGTATAGCGGGGACATCGAAAGCGTGCTGCGCTGGTACACGGGCTTGCAGTCCAAGCTGATGCTGGACTACCTCGTGTTCGACCACCCGCTTTCGACGGACGGCAACAAGAACCCGCGCGACCTGATTGACTGGCCCATGACGGAGCGCGACGGCTACGTTTTGGGCAAGTACAATTTCGTGCCCAATGCGCTGTTGGTTCACACCCTGCGCGAAGTGGCAGCCTTGGCGGAAGAGATAGGCAAGGTGCAGGATGCCAAGTACTACCGTTTCTTGGCAACCGATGTGAAGGCGCGCATGGATGTCTTCTTCAAAAAAGGTGAATGGTATGTCGATAGCGAAGAGACTGACCACGTCTCCCTTCATACGGCGGTGGCGGCCCTCCACTTTGGCATCGCCGACAAGGCGGACTGGCCGAAATACCTGGAGCTTATCCGCTCCAAGGGGATGGCGTGCAGCGTCTTCTATGCGCAGTTCCTGATGGACATGCTCTACCAGTTCGGCTGCGAGGATTATGCGCTCTCCCTGCTGACCTCCACCGAGCAGCGCAGCTGGTACAACATGATGGCGAAGGGCGCGACCATAACGATGGAGGCGTGGGACGACTGCTTCAAGCCGAACCAGGACTGGAATCATGCGTGGGGAGCCGTTCCTGCCAATATCGTCGGACGGCGCATCTTCGGCATTCGCCCTGTCAAGGCTGGCTTCCGAGAGGTGGTCATCGACCTGAAGCCTGGCTCCCTCAAGGAGGGCTTCTACAAGCATCCTACGCCCCACGGTCCCATCACCGTGGAGTTCTGCAACGGCAAGAAGAAAGTTACCCTGCCAGATGGAGTTCAGGAGACAACGCAGGTAGTTTGAGTTCAAGCTGTTTTATTGTTCTCTGCACTGATTGAGGAAGGCTTTCATGCCGTAGGCCATGGCGCCCCAGTCGGCGGTGCCCGCGAACCAATCAACTCCGCGTGCCTTCCAGCGGGGGAAGTCGCCTGCGGCGGTGCCGAGGAGCAGGCCTGCGGCTTTCGTCTTGCGGCAGACCTCGTCAATGACCTGGTTGAGCTCGGGATCGTCCATGCGGTTGAGTATTCCCATGCTGCCAGAGAGGTCGCAGGGGCCGATGCAGATGCTGCCGATGCCAGGTACCTTCAGGATCTTGTCCAGGTTTCTGACGGCGTCAATGTGCTCTATCTGGATGATGACCAGCGGGTTGGTGGCGGATTCATCGACGTATTGGAAGAAGTTGTCCTGCCCGTAGCGGACGGCGCGTCGCACGCCGCAGCCTCGGCGGCCTGTCAGGGGGTATCGGCAGGCGGCGACGGCGGCCTCCGCCTCCTCTGCGCTGTTGACCATGGGGACGATGATGCCTGCGGGGGCCAGGTCCAGCACGGGCTTGATGAGGTTGGAGTCATTGGCGCGGACGCGCACAAAGGGTGCGCAGGAGGTCCCGCGTGCGGCGATGATGTGCTTCATCACGCCATCGATGGTGTGTGGTGCGTGTTCGGCGTCAATCCAGATGAAGTCGAAGCCCAGGTCCCCCGCCAGTTCGCTGACGGTGAGGTCGGAGAGGGTGATGACGGTGCCGAGGCAGATCTCCTTTCGCGCCACCTTGTCCATAAAGCAGTTCAAGCCGTTGTCAATCATTTGGGGTCAACTCCTCTGTGTCAATACCTGTGATTATTGCAGCGCGTCGCAGTTCTGCCAGCGAGGCCTCGGGAAGGGGGACGCCGTTTGACTCTGCATCGGCCTCCTTGTCGAATTCGATTTCGCCGGGATAGCGCACTTGGTCGAAGCCGTCGGCTGGCGGGGTGGCCTTCATGCGGTCGATGAGCAGGTCGGTGCGTTTTTTGAAGGCCTCCAGTCCGCCGAAGAACTCGGGCGAGATGGCCATGAAGCAGTGGCCAGTGTTGGAGTCGGTGCCAGGGACGGTGTTCCACGAATGCACGTCCTCCGTGATGCCTGCGTCGGCCAGGACGCCGCTGAGCAACTCCACCATCATGGCGAAGCCGTAGCCCTTGTGGGCTGCGAAGGGGAGCATGATGCCGCCGTGGTAGATGTGCTGCGGGTCATCGGTGGGGTTGCCATTTGCGTCTAGTAGCCACCCTTTTGGAATCTTCTCGCCGTTGGCGGCGGCGATGATCATCTTGCCGCTGGCCACCACGCTCATGCAGATGTCGAAGAGGATGGCACGGTACTTGGCACCAGGTGCGGCGTAGCTGAAGGGGTTGTTGCCAATGGTAGCCTGTCGTCCGCCAAAAGGTGCCACGAGCGGGCAGGTGTTGCTCATGGAGAATCCCACCAG
>JAFTAC010000265.1 GCA_017458805.1 Victivallales bacterium
ACAACGAGGTCGGTGTTATCCGCGCCGAAGAGCGCGTAGTTTTTCAGGAACTTCTGCTTTTCGATATCGTGGCTTTGTGTACGCATGTGTTCGTAGGCGGCGAGCAGGAAGCCTGCCGTGCCGCAGCAGGGGTCTCCAACCGTCTCGTTGATCTTCGGATCGACCACATCCACGATGGCGGAGATCAGGGCGCGGGGCGTGAAGTACTGGCCAGCGCCACTCTTTTTGTCTTGGCCGTTCTTCTCAAGAATCTTCTCGTAGATGGCACCCTTGAGGTCGCCTTCCATCATGTACCAGTTGTCTTCGGCCACCATGTCGATGACCTTCTTGAGCATAACGGGACGGTAAATCTTGTTGGTCGCCTTCGTGAAGATGGTGCCGATAAGGCCGTCACACAACGAAAGCTCCTTCAGAATCTTTTCGTACTTCTCAACGAGGTCGGTTCCGCTGAGACTGCTGAGGTCTTTCCACTTGCAGCCGTCAGGCAGATAGCTGGGAAGCCCCATGGTTTCCTTTTCGTCATCCATCTTCAGGAAGAGGATATAGGTCTGCTGCGTAATGTAGTCGGTGAAGCCGACGCCTGCCGCCGACAGAACGTTTGCGATGTTCCATACCTTTGCGAGAAGGGCGGACTCCGTTTTCTGTACCGTTGCCATATCGTTACACCTTATATTTTTAGAATTTGTTGATGAAAAACGATGCAAATTGTTTTAGTTGCGCCCTAACGGGCGCGAAATCTGAGTGGGGTGCATCCCCCAATGCTGCGCGCCCTTGCGGGCGCTTGCATTGGGCTACGATTGTCGCGCACTTCGTGCGCTGGCCGCTTACGCGGCCCCAGCTCCATTTTCACTGTTCTCATCAACAAATTCAGCACATTATCCATCTTTTAAACTGCTTTTAACAAGAATCTTGCCATCGTCTGCATCTCTTCTGCGAGGATGGAAGGGGTCAGCTTCTTAACACCCCTGCGCCAAAGCTCCGTATCTATCTCGTTCAGTTCCATAACGGAAATCGCGCCGTCATTGATGACGAACTCGGCGATTTGCCGCATAATCTCTTTCTGCTCGTTTGTCAGTTCGCGCTGTATCTGACCGCAGTACAGGCTGAAACGCTGCGCATAGCCCTTGATCAGACTGGTGAGCTTCTGGTTCTTCTTATACGCAAAGCGCACAATCTGGATTAGGTTCGTGAGGGCGTTGACATTCATCTTCACATCCAATTCGTCCACATCGCCGTAGTCGTCCAAAATCTTGTAATTCTTCCATATCTGATAAACGCTGTACTGGCGGTTTTCAGCCAGCAATCTGTCGCGCAGATCAACCAGCATACTGTGCGTGATCACGGTATCCTCGGAATTGTAGATGATTCTCAGCGCTTCGATGCTGTCCTTGTTTTCATCCAGATACTGCTCAAAGTTCTCGATGAATGACTTTGCCGTCTCTTTTGAGAAGCCCGCATAGATAAGTTCATCTGGATCGTCGTCCGTCCGCACAACGTAACCGCGTTGCATCTCCAGCAACTTACGGCGCGCTGGAACGTTGTTAATCAGATTCGCAATCAAATTCATGCGCTCCGTGTTCGCTTGCGACGGGGTGTGGTATGGCGGCAGCGCCCCATGATCAAATGCTTCCTGAATATTGAAGGCAATCGTTCTCGGTGCAAAGCCGTACTCGGTGATGAAGTAATCAAGATGCCTGCCAAACAAGGCGTTGTTCTCGTATCGCCTATTGATTGTGGAGCAATAGTCACGGAGAAGCCACAGATTCTCATCGCTCAACTCATTATGAGCGAGGTGCTCCAGCAGGTTTTCTAGCGTCAGCACCCTTTGACCTGGTCTTGGATTAACCACAGGATGCGGAATGTCTTTTTCGTGCTCTGTTACACCGACCGCATCCACGATGTAATAACAATCTTTGGTGTTGGCGTTGGGCGTAACTTCGCGCAGACGGTCATCCTCGATGACGCGACAGCCGCGTCCTTTCATCTGCGTGTAGAGCACATCGGAATGGACATCCTTCATAAACAGCACGACTTCCAGCGGCTTCACATCGGTACCCGTTGCCACCAATGTAACAGTGACCGCGATGCGAAACTCCTTTTCTGTCCGTAAGTCACGGATAAGGCCGTTGGAATCCTCTGCCGTATAGGTGATCTTCTGGACAAAGTGCTCTGGAACTACGCCATCCTCGAACTCTTCGCCGAACACCTGCTTTGCAATCTCGACGATTTGCGTGGCGTGGTTGTCGTCCTTGGCGAAGATGAGCGTTTTCGGAACATATTCCCACTTCTTTTCGCGGTCGGGGTAGAGCTCTTCGTAGATGGATTTCTTGTAGACTTCCAGGACCTTTCTGATCTGATCCTGATTTATGACGGAACGGTCAAGGGAGGTTGCATCATAGTCAACTCGTTCCTCCATCACATAGAGGTCTTCCTCCCCTGTCTGCCGCGAGGATTCCATAACCATCGTGCCTTCCTGAAGCGCACCGCCATGCTCCGTGACCTCGGTCTTGATTCTGTAAATGCGGGACGGGACATTGACACCGTCCACGACAGAATCATCGTAGGTGTATTTTTCAACGACGTTGTTATTGAAAAACGCGTATGCCTCGGGTGTGGGAGTGGCGGTAAGTCCAAGCACGTATGCACCAGAGAAATAATCCAGCACGGCACGCCACTTGCCGTAAATTGAGCGGTGGCATTCGTCAACGATGATGAGCTGGAAGTAATCTGGAGGCAATTTCAAATCGTTCCCGAGCTGAATGACGTTCTTGTCATCGTTTTCCTCGTCTATTGTGTTTTTCTCGTCCTCTGCATCGTCATCGCCATCGGCAGGAAGGGGGCTGCCTGTCAGAACGGCAAACAGCTTCTGGATCGTGGAGATTACAATGTCTGCTTTGATGTCCTTGTCCTTTTTCAGTTTCTTGATTTCATACAGCGAGCTCATTTCCTGCTGACCTTCAGTACGGTCAAAGGTACTGAACTCACTTTCCGTCTGAGATGCCAGATTGTTTCTGTCCACAAGGAACAGTATTCTTTTGGCTGGGGTGTAGTTCAAAAGCCTGTAGCTGGCAAGGCAAGCGAGGTATGTTTTGCCAGAACCTGTTGCAAGAACGGCAAGACTCTTCTTGTTCCCCGATTTAATGGATTTCTCGAATTCGGTTTCCGCTCTGTACTGGCAGTCACGAAGCCCGCGCTGGTCAAGACGCGGAAGAGCTCCAAACTCGGAAACCTTATTTATCAGCTTCAGCATCTTCTTTGGCGAGTGCATGTCCGTCAGCTCCACATAGCTGCTGTCTGGCTGCAACATGTTCTTGAAGTAGATCTTTTTCCCATTGGCGAGGTACACCAATGGAATCTGCTTTGGAAACCACAGCCCGTACCAGCTCTGTGGATTGTAAGCATAGCCCTCAGCCTGCACCTGAACATCTTCGCCGAGAGGGTTTTCTTCAGGCTTTGCCTCAACGACGGCAATGGCCTTGTCATCCACGAAGAGCAGATAGTCGCTCTCGGTGTTTCCCAGCATCAAAGCTTCTTTGACGGCAGATGCGCTTCTTGGAACGTACTCATCCCTTGAGACGATGTCCCAACCAGCATTGGTCAGCTGCTTGTCAATTATGACTCTAGCTTTTTCTTCAGGCGACATTTTCAAGTCACTCACTTTTCTCACTTCTATTTCTTTCTGGAATGGATTGACTACTGTGTTGTTTCCTTGAAGCATTTTAGTTACTATATAGCCATTTTTAAGTCAGGCAATACAGGTACCGCAAAAAAACGGTCAAACACTCTTTTTTGGGGGGAATTTTGTACTTAAGTATCCGACATGCTCTAGGTTTTCTAGTGTTAGTCCTCTAGGTCCTCTCCGATATAACTATGCTAAAGTTACTTGGCAAACAAATGCATGAGACGCGTCCAGGAAAAGCATCGGGCACAGGAGATGCTTTTTTTCACCATTCCATTACAAAAAAGATTTTTCAATGCTATATTAACCCCAAAGCTATTGGACCACCCTATTCACATAGAAGAATTATGGAAGAAGAATCCCTGCAAGAGAATCAGAATCTAATCCGTCAGATGCTGCTGAACATAGGCGAAGACCCCGACCGTGAGGGGCTTCGCAAGACGCCTGAGCGCATGGCAAAGGCACTGGCGTTCCTGACAAAAGGCTACGAGCAGAACCCCGACGACGTGGTGGGCGAGGCCATCTTCAACGAAGAGTGCAACCACATGGTCATCGTGCGGGACATCGAAGTGTATAGCCTCTGCGAACACCACCTGCTTCCCTTCTTCGGACGGTGCCACATCGGATACATCCCGAAGGGCAAGGTCTATGGAGTCAGCAAAATCGCGCGCCTTGTCGATTGCTTCGCGCGCCGCCTCCAGATACAAGAGCGCCTCACCGAGCAAATAGCCCATTTCATCAAGGACAAAATCAACGCGGAGGGCGTGGGGGTCGTCATGGAATGCCACCACCTCTGCATGATGATGCGGGGCGTCGAAAAGCAGAACTCCTGCATGGTGACCTCCTCCATGCTCGGAAGTTTCCGACGGTCCGTCGCCACCAGAACGGAGTTCCTGCAACTCATCGACCGCAAGAACCTCTGAGGAGCGAGCATGGACCGCAAAGACACAGGATACTCCGAAAACTCGATTGGGGCGTGGCTGCTCATCGCCATGGCGGTCTATCTTGTGCGCATCATGCCCTGGGCGCTGGCCGAATACTGGTATGACGAAGTGCTCACCCTCGGCGAGTTCGTGCTGGACCCACGTGGCAAGGGCTTGTGGGGCGGCGTCTTCAGGACCTATCCCATCGCCAACAACCACATTCTCTCCACCGCTCTCTACTGGATTTGGGTGCGCGTGCTGAACTTCAACCTCGGGGCGGAACAGATGGTTCGCCTGCCCTCTCTCTTGTTCGGTGCGGGCACCATTGCCATCGTAATGTGCCACTGGCGCAAATGGCTGGGTGGACGCATCGCCAACATCGGCGGCCTCCTGCTTGCCATCAGCCCTGTCTTCACCGCCTACGCCTACCAAATCCGTGGCTATTCAATGAGCATCTTCCTGGCCACCACCGCCCTGTCGGGCGCACTGGAGCTGGTGCATGGAAAGAGCAAGTCCGGTTTCGCGCTGACCTGCGCCTCCTGTCTGCTATTGCCGCTGGTCATCCCCAGCAACATCCTCTTCATTCCAGTCCTCTGCCTGGCGCTGTTCCTCAGCAGCGACAACCTGCGCGAGCGCCTGAAAATGGCGGTTCCGCCATGCGTATGCGGTCTCCTCGGCGTCTGCTATTATTTCACGATTTGGACGCAGTTCGTCAAGGCAGCCCAAGAGCCTGCGGGGTGGGATTCGCCGTGGCTTGTCGCGGGCAATCTGCTTCTGGCGGTTCTGGCGCATGCGCTAGTGCTCCTAGCCCTGCTTTTCGTGCGCAAGGCACAGCCTGCCGAAGAGCCGAAGGAGGAACCTAGCCCGCTTGCGTTCCCGATGCCCGACATCCACAACCCGCTGAAGCACTGGCCGCTGGCCCTCTTGCTTGCCACAGTTGCAATCATCGGCGGGATGCTCCTCATCTCGAAGGCTGGGCAGGCCCCCTACCCGCGCGTATTTCTGGTATTCCTCCCCGCTGTGACACTGGCCATCCTGCTCATCTCGCGAAAAAGCAGCGCCAACACCCTCTCCTTCCCGCTGGTACTGGTTCTTGTGCTTGTCAACGGCCTCCTCTGGGAGCAAGTCTCCACGTGGCTGACCAACAGGGTGCTTGCCAAGGGCATCTCCCCAAGCAACCTGCTCCAGCAATACTACCGAGGCAACAGCGATTTGCGCGAGGCCGCCATGCTCTTCTCCAAGGAGCAGTGGATGGAGAACAGCCTCCTCCTCACAGACGAATACGACCACCCCACCCTCTCCTTCTACTGGCGGTTGTTCGGGGGGCATCCGAGGGGAGTCAACTCCTTCAACACCATTCCGAAGGGCTTCTTCAACGAGTGGCGCGGCCCGAAGCCGCGCATCTGGGCCGTCGCCAAGACCCCCGAGGCAGCCGCCCGCATGTTCGCGCACGCAGGCATCGCCTCCACCGAAGAGCTTCTCAAAAAGGGCAGCGACGGCTCGGAAGGCAACGGCATGACAGTCGTAGCGATATGCGGACTGCGCGCCATCTACGTGCCAAACATCCTCCCGACGCAGCCCATCCCACGCCCCAAGACACGCCCCGACCTCAACAGCAAGACCATCTAATGCCACAAAAACCCATCATCATCTTCGACCTGGACGGCACGCTCATCGATTCACGCGCCGATTTGACGGACGCGGTCAATGAGGTGCTCCAGTTGCGCGGCCTTCAGCAACTCACGCTCCAGCAGGTGGTCTCATACGTGGGGGACGGCCAGCGGAACCTGATGAAACGCGCCATCCCTGGGCTGGACGACGATGATTTGACAACGGCATGCCACCAGATGTCCGCATGCTATGCCAAACGCCTCACGGCGAAAACCAGGCTCTACCCCGAGGTCGCCGAAACCCTCCCGTTACTTGCGGAGCGCTTCAACCTCTGCGTCGTCAGCAACAAAAACGACGATGCCGTGAAAGCCATCCTGCAGCAGCTTGATGTCCTGCAACACTTTGCCGCCACTGTAGGCGGCGGACGTTGCAATAAGCTAAAGCCAGACCCCGAGCCGCTTCTCCTGGCGGCCTCCATCTGCGGAAGCACCCTCGAAGGCGGCTGGGTGGTCGGCGACCACCGTACCGACCTCGCCGCCGCCAAAAACGCAAACATGCACGCTTGCTTCTGCGCATACGGCTTCGGCATACAGGACAAGGAGCACGCTGACGTCATCATCCAGCACTTCGGCCAGCTTCTGGAAGTTGTTTTTTCACATTGACTTATTAATATTTATCCAACAATCAAAAACCAACGACAACTATGGAAACAAAACAAATCGCCATGCTGATGGACTTCGAAAACCTGGTCATCGGCATCGAAAACAACGACCCCGAACAGAAGAAAATCTTCTCCGCAAAAGGAATCATCGACTACCTGCAAAAGGAGTACGGGCGTGTCGTGTTCCGAAAGGCTTTCGCCGACTGGAGCAACACGAAATTCCGCAAATACACCTCCGACATGGTACGCGCGGGCATCGAGATGTACCACATCGTCCGCGGAAACTACAACAAGAGCTATGCGGAGAGCCACATGGTCATCCAGGCGATGGACTGCCTCATCCGCAACCCCTCCATCGACACCTTCGTGCTCTGCACGGGCGACGCCGACTTCCTGCCCCTCATCAGCCACCTGAAATCCACGGGGCGCACCGTCATCGGCCTGGGCACGGAAGGCGCCGTCTCGGGGGCACTCCTCTCCAACTGCGACGACTTCATCCTCTACGGTCCCGACGGCCTCCACAAGAACGAGACGCCGCAGATTGACAAGGGCATGGTCATCCGCGCCATCAAGGCCATCATCGGCACCTCGGGCATCTACCTCTCCGACCTTGAAAACGATTTGATGGACGAAGTGCCCGACTTCTCCCCCGACTACTTCGGCTGCGACGACTTCGAGGCATTCCTCGAAACCCTGGCGCCATCCGTCAGAATCGACAGCGCTTCAGGCGATGAACCGATGGTCTATTGGAACAGCCACTCCTCCACGAAGACGCGCTTCAGCAAGAGCGACAACAACGCCATCGACACGCAAAACATGTCCCTTGGCGACTACATGAAGGCAACTCGCTGGTTCATCGCCGACGGCCCCACACGCGAAAACGTGCTTGAGAACATCTACAACATCCTCTCCGAGAACAACCGCCAGATGACCAGCGACGCACTGCGCCAGGACGCGTGCGCGGGCCTCGACGTGGAAGACAAGGCCTGGCAGGGCACCATCTACTCCCTCGTCTGCGGCAACTGCCTCTGGGAGAAGAACGAGAACGACTACTCCTCCCACAACAACAGGCTTCAGCTCCACAAGAACATCCAGAGCATCGAAGACTTCATGCTTGGATACTACACCAGCCTCTTCCACAAGGCCTTCATGGAACGGCAGGACATCAACCCGCAGTCCATGACGGAACTGATGCACCCCGAGGACGAGGATGGGCACATCCAGCTCTTCGAAACCGTCTATAACGGCATGAACGAACGCCATTAGTACTCCGATGCCCATTACACCCCCCAAAAGCTATCCCTTTGACATCTCCTGCGATGAAGAAGGCATTACAGGACTGGAAGCCATTGTCCTGGAAGCATTCACGAATGTCGCACAGGAATACCTGCGGCGCACGGGCACAAGGCTGATGGTCACATCGGGCAAGCGCACCCTGCGCCATACGGCGTTCCTGATGTCGGGCTTCTCCATCGAGCAGCTGGAGGGGATGTACTGCCGCAACGGCTACCCCGACTACATCCGCTCCATCAAGACCTCGATGGAGCAGTTGCACCGCCGCCTCACGCCAGAGGAAACCTACGAGGTCTTGAAGAACCGCCAGGAGGGGTACATCTCCTCGCACCTCTTCGGAGGCGCCGTTGATGTCGCCGTCGAGGGTCTGAAGGACAAGCCCCTCCTGACCCATCTCCTCCAGGCAGAGGGCTTCACCACGCTGGACGAAACCGACCTCGGCGTCCTCTGCATCCACGCATCACACAAAAACGTAGCAAAAACCATTGTAAGAGAATAGGAACTGCGCAAGATTTGCTGACTATGACAGTGTTTTTGGAGCAAAAGCCGCGAAGCAGCAGCGCACGGAGTGCGCAACCATGCGTAACCCTACGCAAGCGCACGAAAGGGCGCGCAGCGTAGGGCGTACCCCCCCACCAAGCCAAGCGCCCGAAAGGGCGCAACAAAAACACTTTCAAACAGTCAGTATCTATTGCTCCCAACCCCAAAGGAACCAACATGTCGTACAGCAGCCTGAAAACCGAAGTCGAGAAATACAGCTACTGCCTGGGACTGGACATGGCCTCCCGCGTCAAAGGCCTGGCGGTCGAAGTCAACAAAGATGCCTTCGTGGCTGCCATCAAGTCCATTATGGACGGTGAGAAGCAGGACATCTCCAACGAAGAGTACAACGAAGTCCTGAGCAGGCTCTTCAAGCAGCTTGAGAAGAAGAAGCAGGAGATGGATCGCAACAATTCCGCCTCCAAAGAGGCTGGCGATGCTTTCCGTGCAGAAAACGCGAAGAAGCCTGGAGTCATCGTCACCGCATCGGGCCTCCAGTATGAAATACTGACTGAAGGCAGCGGCAAGTCCCCGAAGCCCACCGACAAGGTGAAGGTCCACTATGAGGGCACGCTGATTGACGGCACCGTCTTCGACTCCTCCTACAAGCGCAACCAGCCCATCACCTTCCCGCTCAACCAGGTCATCAAGGGGTGGACGGAAGGCCTCGGCTACGCCAAGGTCGGCTCCAAGCTCCGCCTTGTCATCCCGCCAGACCTGGGCTACGGTTCGCACGGAGTCGCATCCATCCCCCCGTTCTCCACACTCATCTTCACAGTCGAACTCCTTGGCATCGAATAAGGCTATGTCAGCAATCATCATAGACGGAAAGCAAGTCGCATCCCAGATGCGAATCGAACTGGCGGCGAAGGTCGCAAAACTCAAGGCAAATACAGGTGTCGTGCCTGGTTTGGCGGTGATTCTGGTCGGGGAAGACCCCGCCTCCAAATCATACGTCACAGCAAAGGAGAAGGCGTGTGCGGAAATCGGAGTCACCTCCTTCGACAACCGCCTGCCTGAAAACACCACCGAGGAGGAACTGCTGGCCTTGATCCACAAGCTAAACCAAGACCCAGCTGTTCACGGCATCCTCGTGCAACTGCCTCTGCCCAAACACATTGACGAGGACCGCGTCATCATGGCCATCGCCCCCGAAAAGGATGTCGATGGCTTCACGCCCGTCAACGTCGGCAAACTGGTCATCGGTCAGAAGGCGTACCTGCCTTGCACGCCCCACGGCGTCGTGCAGTTGCTTCTCAGAAGCGGCGTCAAGCTTGACGGCGCACACGTAGTCATCGTGGGACGCAGCAACATCGTCGGCAAGCCCCTTGCGAACCTCCTCCTCCAGAAGGCCCCCACGGGCAACGCCACCGTCACGCTCTGCCACACACGCACACGCGACCTCGCCACCTTCACGCGCCAGGCGGACATCGTCATCGCGGCAGCGGGCCGCCCAGGCACCATCACCGCCGACATGGTGAAGGATGGAGCCGTGGTCATCGACGTGGGCGTGAACAGAGTGCCCGCCCCCGAGAAGCCCAACGGCTACAAGCTGGTGGGCGACGTCGATTTCGATGCCATCAAGGAGAAAGCCTCCTTCATCACGCCCGTTCCAGGTGGCGTGGGGCCCATGACCATCACCATGCTCCTCTTCAATACCGTCGAGGCTGCTGAAATCGCCGCTGAAAACCGCAAATGAGCCAGTACGCAGACATACCATCCAACCGCATCGAACCCCATTCACGGGTTTGTGCCTCCACGGTCGCCTACCTTGTCCACCAGACCTTTGAAGGAAATGCGGCGGACAATGCGCTCTCCGCATACCTGAAGGCCAACCACCAGCTGGGCGCACGGGACAGGCGCATCATCAGCGAAACCCTTTTCTCGGTTCTGCGCTGGTTTGGATGGCTTCACCACCTAGCCCCGACAAATGTGAACTATTCACTTCTGCCAAACGCCCCAAATAGGGGGTTGCCACCCCCCGAAGACTGGTTCGCATGCCTTGCAGCCTCCTGGCTGCTGGAGGGGAGACCTGACCTTCCCCCGTCCGCCTCCTGGTGGCTTCACAAATCTGGCATCCGTCTGCAGGACATCCCTGCCCTGCCCCCCAATTCCACCATTCAGGAACGGCGGCACTGCCTTCGCCCCTTCTTCAAGAACGGAAAAATGCCAGAACTGTCTCTGGAGCAATTACTTCGCCCCTGGTGCAAGGAGGAGGTGGAGTGCCCCTGCGATTGGCTTACCCTGGTGGAATGGCAGCAGAAGCGCCCGCCCGTATGGCTGCGCGCACAAATCAACGACATCGACCGCCTCGTTGGCGAGTTCTCCCGCGAAGGCGTCAAATTGACGCGACACCCCTTGATGAAGCACGCCCTGAAGGCGGATTTCGCAGGGGTCAACCTCCGCCAGATGCCCGCCTTCACCGAGGGACGTTTCGAAATACAGGACGCAGCCTCGCAGGCCGTCGCCCTCATCTGCGACCCGAAGCCAGGCGAAAACTGGTGGGACTGCTGCGCAGGCGCAGGAGGCAAAACCCTCCATCTCGCCACCCTGATGAACGGCAAGGGAAAAATCCAGGCTACAGACAATCGCGTCTATAAGCTGGACGACTTGAAGAAGCGCGCAGCCCGCTGCGGACGCTCCAACATCATCTGCAAGGAATGGCTCGGCATTGAGGTGCCACGCCTCCGCGACCACTTCGCAGGCGTGCTGGTCGATGCCCCCTGCACCTGCTCTGGCACATGGCGACGCAACCCAGGCGCACGCTGGACAACCGACCGCGACGACATCGAGAAGCTGGCAGCCCTCCAGCTCCAACTGCTCACCAATGCCTCCTCTGCCGTGACGCACGGCGGCACCCTGGTCTATGCCACATGCTCCATGTTCACACGCGAAAACAAAGGTGTCGTGGAAGCCTTCCTCGCCGACCATCCCGAGTTCACGCTGGAACCCTTCACCTCTCCGCTCACTGGCCAGGAGACCCCAGGCTATTGCCAGTTCTGGCCATGGGATTCAGACTGCGACGCCATGTTCACCGCCAAATTCCACAGGAGTTGACTATGCCCCTAGAAATCAGATGCACAATGGCCGAAGACGCACAGGACCTTCTGCCCGTCAAGGCGCACAGCGACGATGCGGCTTTCGACCTGAAAGCCAGAACCGCCCAGGAGATAGCCCCCCACAAGGCGGCATTGGTTCCCACAGGCCTGTTTCTTGAGCTGCCCATCGGCTATGAAGCCCAGGTGCGCCCGCGCAGCGGTCTAGCCCTAAAGCATTGTGTCACAGTCCTGAACACACCTGGTACCATCGATGCGGGCTACCGCGGTGAAGTGGGCGTCATCCTCATCAACCACGGCGACGCCCCATTCCACGTCAAGCGTGGCGACCGCATCGCCCAAATGGTCATCCAGGCCCTCCCCGATGTCGTCCTCACCCCCGTCTCCGCGCTCAACGCCTCCTCCAGAGGCACAGGTGGATTCGGGAGCACGGGCAAGTAGCCAGGGCCTTATGGTCCTGGCGAAGTTGCGAAGCAACAAAACGCTAATATACAAATAGATACATTAAATAATTCCATAGGAGCACACCATGAGCAATACAGCTGGAAAATCGGAAGCCTACCGTGCTGCAGGCGTTGATATCGACCTGGCGACCTCGTTGCTTGCCAAAGTCAAGAGCAAGATTTCATCAACGCGCACTCCAGAAGCCCTCGCGCCAATCGGCGGTTTCGGCGGCCTCTACCGCATCAACCTCTCCCGCTGGAAGAAGCCTGTGATGGTCACCAGCATCGACGGCGTCGGCACGAAGCTGATGGTCGCCGCCATGGTCAACGACTTCACGACAGTCGGCCACGACATCGTCAACCATTGCGTGAACGACATCGCCGTTCAAGGTGCGGAACCCGTCTATTTCGTCGATTACATCGGCATCGGCAAGCTCCGCTCGCCCCTCTATGAAAACGTGCTCATCGGCATCGCCGACGCCTGCAAGGCACAGAACATGACGCTCATCGGCGGTGAAACCGCCGAAATGCCTGGCATGTACGGCAACGACTTCGACCTCGTGGGCTGCATCACGGGCATCGTCGAGGAAGACGGCATCATCGACGGCTCCAAAATCCGCCCTGGGCATGTCGCCATCGGCCTCGCCTCCGTCGGTCTCCACACCAACGGCTTCTCGCTCGCCCGCAAGGTTCTCTTTGAGAAGGGTGGTCTGACGGTCGATTCCAAGCCCGCAGAACTGGGTGGCGAAACCCTCGGAGCCGCCCTCCTGAAGCCTCACCGCTGCTACTGGCCCGCCATCAAGGCTGCCCTGGACGCAGGCATCGCCCTGGACGGCCTCGCACACATCACGGGCGGCGGCCTCTACGACAACGTCCCGCGCATCCTCCCTGACGACGTCGGTGTCACCTTCAACTGCAAGGCCATCGATGTCCTTCCCATCTTCCGTCTCATCGAGAAGCTGGGCAACATCGAGCCACACGAGATGTACCGTGTCTTCAACATGGGCGTCGGCATGGTCTGGTTCGTCCCGCCAGCCGATGCAGACAAGGCCATTGCCCTCGCACAGGCCCAGGGTATCCCCGCCGCCGTCATCGGCGAGGTCACCCCTGGCAACAAGAAGGTTGTGTGCGAACTGTAGGGTAGCGAAGCCCACCTACGAGCGACGGGGGGCTGCGCCCCCTACAAGCGACGGGGGGCAAGCCCCCCGAACCCCCCGCAAAAAACTGCGGGTGTGCGCAACGCGCGCACATGGACTTCCCAGGGCACATGCCCGCCCCATCTGCTACACCACAGGCACGCCAAAACTGCGGGTGCGCGCAACGCGCGCACATGGCCTTCCCAGGGTACATGCCCGCCCCATCTGCTACGCCACAGGCACGCCAAAACTGCGGGTGCGCGCGACGCGCGCACATGGCCTTCCCAGGGTACATGCCCGCCCCATCTGCTACGCCACAAATAAAACTAGGATAAAACAAATGCCAGGAACCATCCAACAAGAGCTAACGCGCATCCTGCTTCAAAAGCGGGCTGCTGGTGACACGCTTGTCTGGCTTTCACCAGATAACGTGAAGGCTCTTACGACACGCCCTGGCACATACACCTCGCAGCCGCCCGCTGCACCTCCCATCGCGCAGCAGCCTCCTGCGCCGCCTGTACCTCCCATCGTGCAGCAGCCGCCTGTGCAGCCCTTTGTACCGCCCATCGTGCAGCAGCCGCCACGCCCAGCACCAGCACCCACTCCAGACATGCAGCAGCGTCTGGCAGCCATCAAGCAGGCTGGTTGGGCAGAACTGAGGGCGTTGTGCGGTAACTGCAACGCATGCTGTTTCGGCGGCACTTGCCAGCACAGGCTCTTTGCCGCAGGCGCCTCTTCGGCAAAACTGCTCTTTGTGGGCGACTACCCCACACAGGAGGAGGACGAGACGGGCACCCCCTTCGCAGGAAACGCTGGCATCATGCTCTTCAAGATGGGCAAGGCAATGGGCTTCTCATGGGAGAGCAGCGACCGCAGCCAGGCGGTGGCGGTTGTCAACCTCTTCAAATGCAGACCCCGTGCCGTGCCGACAGAGCAGCACATCCAGGCGTGCCTGCCCATCCTGCAGCGCCAGATTGAACTCATCGCCCCCGATGCGATCGTGCTGCTTGGCCCCCTTCCAACCAAGTGCCTAACGGGCAAAACTGGATTCAACGCTCTAAAGGGCAAGTTGTTAAGCTACAACAACCGTCCTGCGATGGTCATACAGAATCCAACCACCATCCTGCGCTATGCAAACATGCCTGTGGCCTTTGCAAATGAACGTCGTCAAGCCTGGAACAGCCTTCAGGAACTGATGAAAATCCTGCAAAAATAGCTCTATCCACCACTATGCTGAACTCCGCAAACAAACGCCTGCTTCTCTCCTTCCTGCCTATCGTGCTCATCATCGCGTTCCCTTTGGCGATGAGGAAGCCAGCGGAGGCCATTGACACGGAGGCCGACCAGCTGGTCATTGTCTCCCCGCATAACGAATCCATACGGTATGAGTTCGAGCAGGCCTTCCGCAAATACTACCACGAGAAAACAGGCCGCAAGGTGAGCATCGACTGGCGCGCCACGGGCGGCACCAGCGACATCGTCCGCTACATCAACAGCGCCTTCACCTCTAATTTCAAGCTCTATTGGACGAAGGAGCTGAACCAGCCCTGGAGCGACGAGGTCGCCGCAGCCTTCATGAACCGCAAGCTGAAAGCAGCGGACCACCCTGCCCGCAAGGCCTTCCTTGAATCCAACCGGGGCATCGACATCGACATCTTCTTCGGCGGCGGCCAATATGACTTCAACAAGCAGGCGCAGATGGGCACCATCGTCCCCTCTGGCTTCCGTTCGCGCCACCCAGAGCTCTTTGAAGGAGACGACCCCATCCTGGTCGAAAACGCGGTGGCGAAATCTGGTTCGACAAAAACGACTGCTATTACGGCGCATGCTTCTCCTCCTTCGGCATCTGCGTCAACCGCGACAGAGCGGAAAAACTCGGGCTTGACCCCGACACCTTCTTCACCAAATGGAGCGCCCTTGGCGACACGCGTCTCCTGAGCGCCATCGCCGTGGCCGACCCCTCCAAGAGCGGCTCCATCAACAAGTGCTTCGAGATGCTCGTCCAGCGGGAGATGCTCGACACGATGGTCTCTCTTCAGACGCAGATTGACAGCGGAGCCATCACCAAGCAAGAGGCTCTCAACCGAGGCTGGCAGAACGCCATGACGCTCATCAAGCGCATTGGCGGAAACTCGCGCTACATGACCTTCTCCGCCAGCAAAATCCCCGTTGATTGCGCCAGTGGACAGATTGCCGTCGGCATGTGCATCGACTTCTACGGGCGTTCCCAGGCGGAGTGGGAGGAAAACCACGTCGGACGGAAGACGATGATGTACACCACGCCCGTGGCCTCATCCTCCGTCTCCTGCGACCCCATCGGCATCTTCCGAGGCGCCCCCCACCGCGAGCGCGCCGAGCTTTTTATGGACTTCGTGATGAGCAAGGAAGGGCAGCTCCTCTGGAACAACCGCCTTGGCAGCGAGGGCGGCCCCATCAAGTACTCCCTGAATCGCCTGCCCGTCCGCCACGACCTCTACACAGACGAATACCGCAAAAACATGACGGCCCCCGAGGCAGCCCCATTCGAGCTGGCCA
>JAFTAC010000266.1 GCA_017458805.1 Victivallales bacterium
ACTCCAGGTCGAGGCTATCTGCATGGCGATGCCCCTTGTAGGCGGGAAAGAGCAGGGCGACTGCCGTCGGGCGTTCTATGTTCCTGTTCTGAAGGGTGGCCAGTCCGTATGCGCTCAGGAGGTTGCTGTCATATCCGTAATCGGGGATGGCCAGCTTCAAGACGTCTGCATTTTTCCTTCCCCTTTTCATAAGCAAGGTTGCACTAAGAGGATTAGGGTCATTCCCAAAGGCAAACTCCTGGATATTGGTATCTGCGCAGAAAATGCCCCTGCCTGTCATGTTGCCTGTGTCCCCCGATACAGCCGCAAAGTTGCCGCAAAGTATCATCTTTGCAGAGTAGGTGAAGATACGCTTCGAGGTGGGGTAAAGGGCCATTTCGTCAATGCCATTCTCCTTCAATGCCTTGAAAATCCTTCCGATGTTGGAAATCCAGCCACAGTTGTAGCCAGGGGATTCGAGGGGGGCTCCGTCGCCGAAGAAATTGGAGGAGATTGCATAGTCCAGCGGGACACTATTAACCCCTGCATTCGGCCGGAAATCCGTCACCCATGTCCGCATGGTGTCATCGTCCAGGACCCTGGCGATGGCAAGCAGAGTACACTGATGCATGCCAAAATTGCCGCTGTTTTTTCTATTTGAACTCATGATGTCATTGGCCATCACGCGCAGCATGTTATCCTCGATGAGCCGCTTGATTTCAGCCGTCGGCTTGCCAAGGGCCTGTTCCAGTTCCGCGTCAGGTGTGTCCAGAAAATGCATGAGCTTGAAATAGGCCATTGCTAATCGTCTGGAAAAGCCCGTCTCCCAGATACTATTAAGGACACGGCCATTGTAGCCTTTGTCGATTTCCTCCGCGTATCGGGACTGCTTGTTGTAGTCGTAGTCAGGGTAGCGTTCTGCATACTTGGCCAGCACGGCCAGTCCCCTGCGCGCAAAACCTGCTTCACCTGTGCGTTCGTAGGCGTCTGCCATCTGTTCTGGTATGTGGTTGTTCGCGTGCGTCCAATGTGCATAGTAGGCAACGAACCAGTATTTGGGCTCATTGGGAGTGGAACGCCAGCCCCGCCCGTCATCAACAACCTTGCCCGTCAGCAGGCTCTTGTCCTTGAAGCCAGATTTCCAGTAGGCCTCGAAATCGTTGTCGGGGAAGACGGTCTTGCATTCGGGGCATTGGAGCTTAAAGGGCTTGTCTGCATTCATCCTCCAGCTGTATTTCCCGTGTTTCTTGATGCCGTCGCCACAGACAGGGCAGCCTAGGCGATGCACGTCGAAGGCACGGGGAATCTCTGGCGGATAGACCATCTCCATATAGTGCGAAATGCTCTTCTCCAACAGCATCTTTTCTTTGGCGGTTAGTTCAACTGCGTTCACGACAAGTGAAACACCAACAACCAAAAAGAAAAACAAGGAAAAAGGTTTTTTTGAAATCATAGGGAATGTTCCTGTTAATAGGGGAGCACTTCTCCGTCAGGGGCTGTTGCAAAACTTCATGAAAACATCTTTTTCCGCGCGCTTTTCACGCGGAAAAAGATGAATCTTCCTACAGGGGCAAAGACCCTGGCTACAGTTTTGCAACAGCCCCCGGTTTACTCTCTTGCGGAGGCGGGGAAGACCACCTTGTCTCCGTTGCCGCACTCCGAAATCCAGTAGTTCTTGTTCAGGTCAAGCTTGCTTTCAGCCTTCAGGACTTTTCCGTCAAACTCCATCCGGCAAACGTATTCACCTTGAGGGGAATATACTGCCATGCCTGACTGGGCCAGAGTGGGACTGGGCATGGCGATGCCAGCCTTCTTGGTGGCATCTGCGTACTTGGTGAAGCAGAAGCGACCTCGGATGGGGCTCTGGTCGCGAATGGTGATGGTGCTGCCCTCCACTTTGTCTGCAATGTAGGCGTAGCGCCCGACCGTGAAATGGCGTCCAGCCAAGTTGGCGGGGGCCTCGCGGTCCAGGGTGATGGTCTCCTTGAAGAGGTCAACCTTCTTCACTTTCGCTGTAAATGCCTTGCCAGAGGCGGCAAGCGTTTTCCCCTGATAGAGGATTCTGCCTTGACCTGCGACGTATGCCTGCTGCGTGTCGCCACCGATAAGTAGGGCACCTGCGCGCCCGCTGAACTCAATGCCGTCGCAGGTGAACTCTATCTTCTTGTCGGAATCGAAGATATAAAGGATTTTGCCATCCTTGAAGGAAATCTTCGCCGCCGCGACATTCGGAAGATGGGAGAGGGGCTGGACCTTCACAATGTCATACTGCGCAATCTCCTCCGAGGTGGATTCCCAGACCGTTGAGAACATGCTTTCAAGATTTTCGTTCTTGGCGGTCTTGCGGCGCGTCACGAAAACGACGTGCTTCTGCGGGAGGCGCTGCGTCCTTGGAGGCACTCCATGGCTGAAGAAGATGGTCTCGCCCTTGTCAAGGGGATAGAGCTTTAAGGCTGCGCCTGGTTTGCACTGGAAGCTGTTGTTGTTGGCTGACGGCAGGATGATGGGGGTACCTGGGCGGGCCTCGCCCTTGGATACGTCCGTCAGGAACTGGTAGCCGCTGCCATTGTAGCCGCCGTAGCTTCGGTTCCTCTTCGTCTTCATCGCCTCGAGCTCAGGATTGTCGTAGAACATTCCATACGGGACGTCCTCGCCCGCCAGCGTGCCCTTGCGCTGCCTGGTGACCTTCTGCTCCCACTGGAACTCCTCGCCATTGCTATGCATGAACCAGTCGTGCTGGTGACCGCCATTGACGCGGAAGACGTCGAAGACGATGGTCTTGCCAGGGGCGGCCTCAATGGTCATCACGCTTCGCCGATAGAGGCTTGCCGCCTCATACACGCCCGTGCAGTCGGCCACCATGCGCTGGAAGACAGGGCCGCGGTCATATTCCAGCAAAGTCCCCGGGTGGCGTCCTTGCCTGCCCGCATTGACGACGACCGTGTTGTGCGCGAGGGTGTTTGCATAGAACGGTCCGCGCGTGGGGTCGTCCCCCGAGGCGGACTCGGGGTAGCCGAAATCGGGGGCCATCGGGACGTTTTCCGCGAAGAACTGCAGGTCAAGGCTGTCTGAATGGCGATGGCCGATGTAGGCGGGGAAGGCAAGTGCCACAGCTGTGGGATGCTCCTGGTTTCCATTCTGGAGATTGGCCAGGCCGTATGCGCTCAGCATGTTGCTCTCGAAGCCAAAGTTCTCGTCAGCCACCTTTTGTGCATCCGTGGCTTTTCTGTCCCTGCAGCAGAGAAGGCTGGCGGCCTGCGGGGTTGGGTCGTGCTCGAAGGCGTATCGTTGCACATCGGGGTTGGCGCAGTAGATGCCTATGTTCGTCGTGCTGCCCGTGTCGCCCGAGGATACGGAGAATCTTCCGCAGAGTACCATCTTGGCAGAGTAGGTGTAGAGCCGCTTCGCGCTCGGAAACAGTTCCAACGTGTCGATGTCATTCTCCTTCAAGGACTTTAAAATACTTCCGATGTGGTTCAGCCATCCGCAGTTGTAGCCAGGGGACTCCATGGGGGCTCCGTCGCCGAAGATATTGGAGGTGAGGGTGTAGTTCAAGGGCAGGGAGCAACCGTGACCGTCGGGGTTGAAGTCCGTCACCCAGGTCTTCATTGTCTCGTCGCCCAGGCATTTTGCGATGGCGAGAAGGGCAGTCTGGTGCATCCCGTAGTTGCCGTGGTTCTTGCCGTTTTCGCTCATGATGTCGTTGGCCATGACGCGAAGCATATTCTCCTCGATGGTCTGCTTGATTTGCGCCGTTGTTTTTCCAAGGGCCTGCTCCAGTTCTGCATCTGGCTTGTCCAGAAAGTGCATGACGCGATAGTAGGACTCCGCCATGCGGCGGGAGAGGCCTGTCTCCCAGATGGCGTTGACAATGCGTCCATTGTAGCTTCTGTCAATCTCTTCTGCATATCGCGACTGCGTATTGTAGTCATAGTCGGGGTAGCGTTCGGCGTATTTGAACAGGATGGCTAAAGCCCGCCTCGCGAAACCGGCTTCACCCGTGCGCCTGTAGGCGGCCGCAAGCACTTCGGGGGCATGGTTCCTGTAGTGTACCCAATGGGCGTAATAGGCGACGAACCAGTACTTGGGCTCATTGGGCTTTGCGCGCCAGCCACGCCCGTCATCGACAATCTTTCCTTTCAGCAGGCTCTTGTCCTTGAAGCCCGATTTCCAATAGGCCTGGAAGTCGTTGTCGGGGAAGATACTCTTGCACTCGGGGCACTGGAGCTTGAAGGGCTTTGCTGGGTCCATGATCCAGCTGTAGCTGCCATGCTTCTTGATGGCCTCTCCGCAGACAGGGCACCCCAGGCGGTGTACGTCAAAGGCGCGCGGGATCTCAGGCGGGTAAATGGTGCTTAGGTACTCAGGGATGCTTTTCTCCAATAGCTTCTGTTCATCGGGAGTCAAGTCAACGGCGTTCATAGCAAATGATACCAAAAATGCAAAGGCAAAAACAAGTTGGGGGAGACGATGGTGGGGATTCTTTGAACTCAT
Organism: Victivallales bacterium; assembly: GCA_017458805.1. Taxonomy (GTDB): domain Bacteria; phylum Verrucomicrobiota; class Lentisphaeria; order Oligosphaerales; family Oligosphaeraceae; genus RGIG3456. The sequence continues at coordinate 4,474 of JAFTAC010000266.1, forward strand.
CAGGATGGTGTAAGTGGTTAGTGGTTAATGATTAGTGGTTAGTGGTCAGTGGGAGGAAAACTAACCACTATCCACTAACCACTAACCACTAAAAAGGCACAGGTTCTAAAAAGAAGAGCCTGTGCCTGACATTAGCTACGCATGAGGTGAATTAGTTGCAGAAGCCTTCTGGATGGTAGTAGTGCTGCTTGGTGGCGTAGGTGTTGGCGTTGACCCAGTCGGTCTTGACGGTTTCCGCATGCCCGTCCAGGTGAACCATGTTGGTGTTGGTGCCGCTGTGGCGTGTGGTTGTCCAGATGTAGTTGGCGCCGTCACTCTTGTACTTGCAATCCGCCTTGCAGAGCCAGCGGGAGTAGTTGTTGCGGCCGTCCAGAACGTTGATGACGGCGGAAGGCTCCTTGACGATGACATTCGACTTGCCGCGCATGTAGTAGTTTCGCGTGTAGTTCAGGCTGTAGCCAGCGTCGGCTTTGGAGACGGTCTCGTTGCCGACGGAGACGCCACTGGTGGTGGCGGCAGGGCAGTCAAAGAGCTTCGTGTCGATGAGATCGAGCTCATCGAAAATGGTGAACCAGTCCTTGTTCTTTAAATTTGCCAGGGTTACATATCCGCCGCAGGGAGGATGGACACCATTGTAGTCATCCGTGTATATGGCAAAGGTCAGGCCAATCTGCTTCAGGTTGCTAATGCAGGAG
>JAFTAC010000033.1 GCA_017458805.1 Victivallales bacterium
ACGGGATTCCGTCTGGAGGACTGCCAGCTCATCCTGGACGCCTACTACAGCCTCTGGCCGGACAATCGGGGCAAGGAATGCTACTTCTTCTTCGACGAGATTCAGAACGTGGACGGATGGGAGCACTTTGTCCGCCGCCTGCTGGACACCACGGATGTCCATGTCATCCTCACGGGCTCGTCGTCGAAGCTGCTCACGTCGGAAATCGCCACCGCGATGCGCGGGCGTTCAGTCAACGTGGAGCTGCTACCGTACTCCTTTGGCGAGTACCTGCGACACAGGAATGTGTTCGACAATTTGCCGAAACACCTCTCCGACGACACCATCGCTAGGCTGCGCCATGGAATGGAGGAGTTCTTCGCCATCGGCGGCTTCCCTGAAATCTACCAGGTCGCGGACGAGATGACGCGCGGCGAAATCCTGCAGGAGTACGGCGACATGGTGGTGCTCAAGGACGTGGTCGAGCGGCACGGGGTCGGCAACATAACGGCGCTGCGCCGCCTCCTTGCCTATCTCTTCAACAACGCCTCGCAGAAGTTCAGCGTGACAGCCTTCTGGAAGGTCCTGAACCAGGGGATGCAGGTGAAATGCTCCAAGAACGACCTCTTCGAGTTCGTCGAATATTTTGATGAGGCGTGCATATTGTACAGGACCGAGCTGCACACGACCTCCGAGAAGGCGAAGATGGTGAACCCCGACAAGGTGTATCTTGTTGACATCGGCCTGGTCAGGGCGATGGCAGACGACCCGACCGCAAACCGCGGCTGGCTTCTGGAGAACCTCGTCTATCTCCATCTGCGCCGAAGCAAGTGCCAGGTCGGATACTACAACACCTCCGACGGCAAGGAGGTCGACTTCCACGTCACCGACAGGCTGAGCCGACAGCGTTGCCTCATCCAGGTGTGCTGGAGCCTGAATGCCGCCGAGACAATGAAGCGGGAAATCTCGCCGCTGCTCAAGGCAGGAGGGGAACTCGGCATTAATCGTCTGCTGGTGGTCACCTGGGACGAGGAGAAGAAACTGGACGGCGGCGTGCGGGCCGTCCCGGTCTGGAAACTGCTGGCCGGGTATGAGCCGATATTCGGGTAAGGACACTATTACGCCTACATGCGAAGTGAAAATTACTGTCACAAGTGACAAGAAAATTCACTAACAAAGGCGCGGACAAGATAAGGACGAACATGTTTTCGATTCCGTCCAAGGAAAATTCCCCTCATCGTTGTGCGTCTTGATGTGCGTCCACCCGAAACTGCTGGGCACGGCACATTGTGTGGCAGATGAAAGATTTGGGGATTCCTGCCGTTTTTGACGAAAAAGATTTGGGGATTTCTGTCGTTTTTGGCAAAAAAGATTTGGGGATCTGTTATTGTCGGAGCAAAAGTAAGCGTTTTTCAGTAAAAAAGCCGAAAAGTAAGCGTTTTGTAAAAAATGTAACTGTTTTGCGAAATAACCCTATGGCTTCAGACGAGGACAGTAACAGTTTCGTTCAGAAAATGGCTTTTCCGGCTTTTCGGCGAGATATGTTCGGCTGTCCGTTCATTCCACAAACGCCCCACTGAGGTACATCTTCTCAAGGTTGTGTGCCTCGCGGAGTTCGCGTTCCGTCGATTTCTTGAGGCTTTTAATCTGCTTGTCCGTCAGTATAAAGCAGCAGTCAGGCCGGGTGAATTGGTTCTGCATCAGGTAGGTGTTGTGCGTGGTCAAGATTGACTGGAACTCCCTGCGAGCGTTTAGCTCCCTGACCACCGTGGAGGCGGTCTCATAGTAGAAGAAGGCATCGAACTCGTCAATGAACAGCAGAGAAAGTTTGTCCTTGCTCCTAGTCATCCAGTTGAAAAGAAGCCAGAGAACCCTCGTGCCTGATGAGGCGATGGACGAGAAAAGCGCCCTGATCTTCCTGTGATTGAAGTAGGCATAAAGTTTCGGCTGTCCTCCGTCCTCCTCGAAGCCCAGCTCGTAATTAAGGCCGTTCCGCGCAAGGAAGTCCTGGAACTGAACGAGTTGCCCGCTCTCGTGGAGCATCTGCTCCAGCGTCGGCTGGTCATTGGTCAGTCCGCAGTAGCCATCGCCATCAGAGAGGCTGCGGAACCAGAGCATTCCCTCGCAGAAGCGCATCAGTTTGGTCAGGACGGGTGAGAAGTCTGTCGGCGTGTTGCGATAGATGTACTTCAGGATGGAGAGCTTGTTGTCGGGGAGCTTGGTGTCAAGGTTTCCGCAAAGCTCTGGCGCGACAAACTGCCTGTCGGGCTTCCCGTAGTGATAGTCGAGAAGCGTGTCGCCATCGACTTTCAGAGTTTCCCATACAAGGTTCTGCGCATCGGTCTTCTCGTATTCGTAAACGACCTCCTTGAAGTCGAAGGAGAAGGTGTATTGGAATGACACCGTCTTGCGCCCCGTGTTCAGATTACGGTAGTATTCCATGAATTTGGAAGGGAAACGGTGCTTGTCGGTCAGATGCTGGACCAAATCGAAGAGTGCGAAGCCCAGGGAGGTTTTCCCCGTGCCGTTCTTGCCGAAGACAAGAGCCTTGTTGACAACGCCGTCCTTGACCAGAATCGGATTGTACGAATAGTCGGCAGCCGACAGGTCGAATGTCAACTCGTCAAAGCACTTGTAGTTTTTTACTGTGATTCTTTTCAGCATAACGCACCTCGTCGAAGAAACTTGTTCTCGCTATGCCGATAATGTAACTCCTTAACCGTAGTTTTCAAACCGAACCGTAGAAAAATTACGGAACTGAACTATGGCTGCGAAACTGGTCTTATAAGGCGATTATGAATATCTTTGCCCTGCGTCTATGCGGTTGGTCAAAGGTTGGAACTTTCTCTGAAAAAGTGGAAAGTTCCCATCTTCGGTCAAATGGAGGGACGTTGGGAGAAGGTTTGCGTTTTCAGTGTCTCGCAGGAATTCTCTGCGGTATTGTTAGACGCTGGTAATAGATTAGAACTTTCGGGGGCTGCGGTCCTGAGATTACGCACGAAATCTGTTTCCCGAAGAGTGAGCGGAATAGACAGTTTTATGTTGGACCCGAGTTCGCACCATTTTGCGCCGATTTTTCTCTGAATCTGGAATCCGAATCTTCCGCCAACCCCTCCACCATTCAGACAGAGAATGCCCCGTGAAGTCCAACCCACTTCACGGGGCTTGTTATTTCCGCACAAACTCCTTCAAACTAGGCGACTTACGGCTTTTCCTCCCGCCGTTCTCTCGGTTCTCTGGAGAAACCAAAAACCTCCCCAAAAGCCGAAGATTTTACGCAAGTCCTCAAGTCTTTTCTCTGCCTTTCAGGACTTGAGTCCAACCCCCTCTCTCGCACTTAAGATGCAGTAAATAAGGGTTTTATGGAAAATGTCAGAGAAAAAGTTCCAAACAACGGAGATGCGACATTTGTACGGTGCGAACTTTGAACACCAAGTCCTGAAGATTTTTCTCCGCCGAAAACGCTAATAAGTTCAAAATAAACGACTTATTTCAGGACTTGACAAGGCATGAGTTACAGCGTCCTGCCATTTGAAAGGATAGAACCCGCGTCCTGAAAAGACCGATTTCCCAGCCAAAATCAGAGAATTTCAAACATCGTACAAATGCGATGACGCTGGTGGAAGATGGGAACGGGAATCCCCTAAATATGGCAAAAAAGAAAGCCGCCCGGCATCTCTGCCAGACGGTTTTGTGGCTGTATTCTGCTGATATCTCCCGCTTCTACAACAGCGAGACGATGCAGTCCTCGACATTGCCCATATAGGCGGTGGGTTCGAAGCGTGCCACGACATTTCCTTGACGGTCGATGATGAACTTGGTGAAGTTCCACTTGATGTCTGGTTTCTGCTTGTAGTCGGGATCATTCTTCGACAGCATGTCTTCGAGGATAGGAGTAAGGTTGTGGTTAGGATCCCAACCAGCAAAACCCTTCTGCTCCTGCAGGAACTTGTA
>JAFTAC010000267.1 GCA_017458805.1 Victivallales bacterium
CACCTGGGACTTTTCCAAGCCCGAATCCTATAAAGAGTATTCGTTTACCTTGCGTGGCGAATCGAAAATCGCAGACGGTGCCTTACAGGCCGTTGACGCATCAGGCAAGGCGGGCGGCGCAATCATGGACAAAATCCACCCGCTTGCCGCACCCGACAAGGCGTTCCGCCTGACCGTCGTCTTTTCGCTGGACGGCCAGTTCGAGCGCAAGCTGCCAGGGATGCTCTGGGACAGTAAATACATCGCCTCCCCCAACGGCACCCCGCAGCAGCAGGAGTTCCACCGTGGCTTCCAGCTCTTCATCGTTCATGTCAACGGCATCAACTATCGCATTCAGGCGGCCTACGGCTTCGGCTCCACAAGCCAGGTGGTCCAGGCCAACATGGTCAGCATCGCCCCGAATGAAAAGCACACGCTCTCCATGGAGTTCAACGCCTCCGACCGAGTGAGCTTCACCTTCGACGGCGCCCCTGCAGGCGTCTGCATCCTCAACAAGGGCTTTCTGGCAGCCCCCCATCGAAATCCAGTGCTGGGCGACCGCATAGCATCAAACTACTGGCCATTGGGCGGATGCATCTACAGCGTCACAATGGAGAAGCTGCCATGGAAGCCGATACAAATCGCCAAAAGCGCCGTCGCACGCCGCGTCTTCGTCTGGAACGAGAAAGACGCCGTCCTGAACCTGGCAATCAGCAATTTCACGGACACTCCCTACAGCAACCTGACCTTGCTTGCCGACCTGGGCGAAAACGGCAAGACGGATGTTGCCGTCGCAAATGTCGCCCCCGACCAGGTGACCATCGTGCCGCTTCCCGTCAACACGCTTCTTCTCCCAGGGGACTATGATGTGAACCTGACCCTCAAGGACGCCCAGGGCGCCGAGCTGGCTTCGGGCAAGGAGAGCTTCACCGTCACGCCCGACCTAGGCGACTACATGACCGTGATGCTGTGGGGCGGCCTGCCTGTTGAAACCTGCTGCCGCATCGGCTTCACCCATACGGGCATGAGCCTGGTGCCCCATGAAGGCAGCCTGAACGCCAGCGCCTACGGCGCATATATCGACTTGATGGACAGCTACTTCAAGCACGGCATCAGCACCTACTGCCCCGTCACACTCGACCGCCGTTTCACCAAGCACGGACGTTTTCTGCGTGTGGGCCCCAACAACAGCAAATACGACCCGCCCAGCGTGGATCCGTCACGCGAGGAGCTGCAGCGGGAAATCCTGAAGCAGGTGGAATTGTCCGCCATCAATCTGGGCGGGCACCCCGCCTGGGACATGGCGCTCTCCATAAGCGAAGAACGCGACCGCACCAACGTGGATTTCTCGGGGCGGATGAACCAGGCATTCCGCGAGTTTTCAGGCTACGACATACCTGCCACCATCACGGGCAAGTATCCTGTCCCGCGACGCGCCAACTTGATTGCACTTGACAGAATCATCGCCGATGACGACCCTGAACTGACCTTCTACCGCTGGTTCTGGACCTGTGGCGACGGCTGGAACGACCTCCACACCAAAATCGCCGCCAAGTTCCACGAGCATATCAAGCGCGATTTCACCACCTTCCACGACCCAGCCGTGCGCGTACCGCTCGTCTGGGGCTCGGGTGGCAAGGTCGATGCGATTGCCCACTGGACCTATACAAACCCAGATCCCATAAAAATCGCCCAGGCCACCGATGAACTCCTTGCCATGGCGGACGGCTGCGAGGGCCAGAAGGTCCTGAGCATGACGCAGATTATCTGGTACAGAAGCGCCGCCGCACCAGGCACCAACGTCGAGAACCCGCCTGAATGGGTGCGCCGCAATCCCGACGCCATCTACATGACCCTGCCCCCCGATGCGCTTCGCATCGCCTTCTGGAGCAAGATTTCACGCGAGATTGCGGGCATCCAGTACCATGGTGCCAATTCGCTCGTTGGAGGCGAAAACACCAACCGCTACTGCTACACCAACAGCAAGTCCCAGGAGGCGTTGCGGGAGGTCATTCATACTGTGGCCAAGCCACTGGGCCCCGTGCTGAAGAAAGCCGCCGAACAGCCTGTGGAAGTGGCCATACTGGAAACCTTCCCCTCCACGCTCTATGCCCAGGAGAACTTCCCCATTGGATGGAGCCGCGGATGGGTGGCGGATTTGCATCTGGCCCTGCAGTGGGCGCACTTCCAGCCAGCCGTGATTTTTGACGACCACATCCTGACAGGCAAGAAGCTCGACCACCTGAAGGTGCTTTTTATCCCTGGCGCAGAGATTATGACCCGAAACGTGGTCAACAAAGTCAAGGAGCTTCAAAAACACGGTGTCATCATTGTCGGGGACGAGTTCACGCCCCCAGAACTTTCGGTGGATTTGCGCATCACCTCCGTCCCGCGCAACGACCTCGACCCGAAGAAGAGCAAGGCTGACCTTCAGCAGCTGGGGCGACAGATTGCCGAAGCGCTTGGCAGCCAGTACCAATCCCGTTTCAAGGCCAGCAACCAGGACGTGGTTCTGCGCACACGCCAGGCTGGCACGGGCGAATACCTCTTCATGGTCAATGACAAGCGCACCTTCGGCGACTACATCGGCCAGTGGAGACGTGTCATGGAAAAGGGGTTGCCAAACGCCGCCCAACTCACGGTCAAGACCGACGCGCATGCCATCTATGACCCCATTGAGCACAAGTCCGTCCCCTTCAAGCGCAACGGCGAGTTTGCAGAGTTTTCAGCGGAGTTTCCGCCCGCAGGCGGCAAGATGCTCGTCATGCTTCCTGAAGCGATTGCCAGCGTCAAGGTGGAGGTGTCCACACCGCAGGTTGCCCGTGGGGGAGAATACCAGATTTTTGCCACCATCTGCGATGCAGACAACAAGGTCATTGACGCCCTGCTTCCCGTGGAAGTCGCCGTCACCGACGCCCAGGGAAAGCGACTGCCTGGCAGCGGCTTTCATGCCATGCAGAATGGAAAACTCACCATCCGCGAACACGCCGCCTCCAACATGGCGACTGGCAAAGTCCGCGTGAACGTCCTCTGCCAGTCCTCTGGCAAAAACGGCTCCGCCGTGCTTGTGGTCCACTGACATGGCTCATCATCGGATAAGCGTTCCTACCGTTGCAGAACACCGAAATCAATCCCAGATACTGTAATTTCTGGTATAGATTTGAGCTGGACGATGTCCGTCTCCTTCGGTCATTCTGTTTGTCGCGGTCAGATACGGCAGCATTTTCCGTCGGAAATTTGCTGCAAGGATCTCTTTCCCCGTCAGAAGTTCGTGAACCGTCTGAAGCTCATTGATTGTGAACTCCCCAGGCAGGAACGCAAATGCCAGCGAGCGCAGGCCATACGATGTTTGAAGTCCTTTCAGAGCAGATGCGATGATCTTTGCATGGTCGAATGCCAAATCGGATGAAACTATCTCGAAAGAGAATTGACCAAAGACGTTCTGCATCACTTTCAGCTCGGCATGCAATTCCGTTTTTTCGTTCTGAAAGCTCAACGACAGCATGTTTGCTTTCTCAAGGAACGTCAGATTGAACCAGCGGGCATCCATGGCGTCATCTCCAGACATCAGCGTCAAATCCTCCTTTCCGACGATGGAAAGAAATGCATTGGAGACAATCCAGCCGCGAGGGTCGCGTCCAGGTGCGCTGAAACATCCCAGCGGATACAGTGCGTTTGAATTGAGGCCTGTCTCCTCGAACAGCTCCCGCTGCGCACAATGCTCCACGGCTTCCCCGTGACGCAGAAAGCCTCCTGGCAAGGCCCAGCGGTTCATGTAGGGATGCTCGCCACGCCGAATCAAAAGCACCGAAAGATATCTCTTTTCAGGACTTCTGTAATTCCCCGCATCCACGGTTTGAATCGTCATTCCAACCACGTCCGTGGCAACGGACGGACGGTCATATTTTTCAATGCTGTAAGTCGAAAGGAACTTCTTTTCACCCTCGTTTTCAGGAACATGTTTCTGCTCATAGAGCCGAACCAGTTCATCCTTGGAGCGCTCCGAATAAAAGAGCGGAATCACCCCGTTGATATATCCTGCTCCGCGCGGAGTCAGAATCAGCTTGTCCTCCGTGAGCTCCATCAACTGCCGCTTCTTCAGGAAACCAATCTCCTCGGGATAAAGTTTTTCAAGCTGGACTCCAAAGCGTTTTTCAAAGCACTTTAAGTCGATGAACCCAAAGTAAAACGCCACCGCAATCATCTTCGCAATGCTTTCCGATTGCGGCAAATCGTAGATATCCTGTAGCGGAAACTCGCCAGCCAGCACCTTTTGACGATATGTTTCCATTTTCTTGCTGGCGGCCCCCTCGTTGTAGGAGAGATAGCCCATGCCCATGCTCTGCGCCCCGAGCCCCAGCCCCAGATACGGAGTCCCTTCAATGACCCGATGCGTCAGATAATCACTGGTTCCCCAGTCGCCCTCCTCGCAACTGAAGGTGTTTTTACCTATTCCCGCATGGTACCCATGCTCTGCCAGCAGATTGTAGGCAAGCTGATATTGCCGCATTGCCTTGTAAAGGGAAACCCCGCCAGACTCGCCTTCCAATTTTGTCCCCTTGTAGCGGTTGCGGTACAGCGTGATCTGTGTCGGCTTCAACGCAACGGCATACAGAATGGTCGCCTCCAGTTCCTTGTCGCTCTGATTCAGAAAGCCATACATGAGGTCAATATTGAACTTGTCGAATCCGGCCTTGCGGATATTGCGGACGGCTTTTTCATAAATATGAGGTTCGCCTTCGCGTCCGAACTCCTCCAATAAATGAGGTGAAACAGTCTGGATCCCCATGCTGATCCGAGGAAAGCCTAGCTTTCGAACGGCCTGCAATTTAGCAAGGTCCTTCGCCGCAATGACGGGAGTTGTTTCGATGCTGCGGATGACGCCTGGCTGGATTTTAAAAAGCTCTTCCGCTTCACGGGTGATTCTTTCGATGTTTTCTATGGAAAGTTTCAGCGGGGTTCCTCCGCCGATATCGAAACCAATCACGGCTTTGTTTCCAGCCAGAGGCGCGTACATCTGCATCTCCTTGAGCAGCAGATCCACGTATTCGTTTTCAATCTCCTCTCCAGGATTCTCCAAGACGGTGTACTCGCAGAATCTGCAACGGCTCTGACAAAACGGAACGTGGATATACAGGCAATAGTCAGTAATCTTCCCCCAATCCTGCTCCAGCAGTTTCCGAATCGCGGAAGACTCTCTAACCTTGTATTCCATAAAGGAACCTGGGGTCAATGGATATGCCGTATTGGCGTAATGATGGTAGAGAAGCCCCGTTTCATAAACCTTTTCAATTGTCTGCATGTCGCCTCCTTGTGTCGCATGACATCTTTCTAGTTTGATATTATCATAATAATAATATCAACATGGTAATAATATACCGCAAATAATCATCTTGTCAAGAGAATAACTGTTTTTTAGGTAATTTTCCTGAAGATTGTCGAAGGTTGCGTAAGCGACCAGCGCACGGTAGCGCGCATCGCAGACGAAAAGACATCCCCTTGATCCAACACCCGTGAGGGGCGCATCAATAAATCGTTGTTATTCCTCCCATAATGAGGGAACAAACTATTGGGGAAATTGCAATTGGCAACTGAAATATATAATTCCCACCCCAAAAAGCCCCAAAATGTGACACCTTGTGACACTTTGGGGCTTTTTAAGCACAAAAATGGCGGAGAGACTGGGCGATTTTCCAGTTCTCCATTTGTGCTTGATTTTTCGGCTTTTCTAGCGTTTCTTCCTCAATTATGGCACGTTATAGCACATCGTCCTACTCAATGCGACATAGCCAAAACGGGGAAGATTTGGGGAAAATCCACCCCAAACGGGGAAAAAACGGGGAAGGTTTTGAGTGCAAATTCTAACCAATCGGACAGCGGACTTCCCGACATGGGCAGGCCTGTGAACTGACCGACGCTTTAATATACAATACTAATACAGAAATGACAAAAGGACAATGAGATTTTGTAGTCAGATTTTCAAAAAAACTCACATATATATTGCTCCAGTGAAATAGAGGTAATCTAATTCAACAACCATCAAAGCCCATCGCCGCGATTATGCGGCGGTGGGCTTTTTGCATTTTTGTTCCTATGTTCAACCCTAAACAAAAAGGAGTTACAACAATGAAAATCACAGTCCTCAAATCCACAGTCGAAGCAGCACTTGCACCCATCCTGAAGATGGTCGCCAATGCCAAGCTGCCAGCCGACTTCCACCCCAGCTCACATTCCAATCCGACAAGCAGAGCCTTTCGGTTGGATGCTCTCTTCCCGAACAGAAATTGTCCGTTGTCCTGTCCGATGCCGTCTGCGACGAGAAGAACGCTTCCTTCGATGTCAATCAGGAGATGTTCCGCAGGATGACTGCCGCCGCCACGGGAACGCGCCTCTCCATCGAACAGGATGCGGCCCACGTCATGCTCAACTGCGATGAACGCTTCATCGGCCAGCTCGTGCCGATGATGTACAAGGAGGAGAAGCTGTTCCAGATTCCCAAGGACGCCGATTCGACCGTGCTGCCGACCAACTTCGCAAACTTCGTCCTACAGGCCTTCACCTGCGCTGGAGACCCCAGGGACAGGCTGGTTTTGTCTGGCGTGAACATTTCGTCAAGAGGCATGGCAGGAACCGATAGACACCAGCTCTTCCACCTGCCCCTGCCGTTGCAGCTGAAGAACTACGTCACCATCCCGCAGTCAAAGGTCTATGCGGCATTGAAGCATCTTCGCTGGACTTCTCTTGCACATTGGAGAACCGCCAGCGGAGAATGGATGTTCGCCATCTCTGGCGACGGCTTCCGCTACACGGCAAAGGCCCTGGTCGGCACCTACCCCCAGTACTGGCAGGTCATCCCGCCAGAGGAGACGAACGATGTGAGATTCACGCTGGCACCCGATGGCGCACAGGCGTTGCAGAGGTTCCTGAACGAGAACACCCACAAGGCCACCGCCTTGCTGACCGTCCATCCCGACAGAATCGAGCTTCTGGAAACGGACAATACGGACATGACGCAGCGTAGCGGCGTGTTCGCG
>JAFTAC010000268.1 GCA_017458805.1 Victivallales bacterium
TCAAGCTCCTCAAGCTCCTCACAGCTCCTCGTGCTTCCCTTAGAGGTATTTACCTCTAATTAATTATATAACAATGGCAGTGCGCCATTATCTCTTCTGTACAGTTGCGACGTTGAAAGGCGTGTTCTGCTGGCGGTTCCGTGCGTACATGACATCGGAATTGCCCCTTGGCACCATGTCATTCGGCGAGACAACGCAGACCTGCCCCTCCATCGGGGTGGTCATGTTGTACCTCATTGCGAACGCAATCACCTTCTCAGTCTTCAGCCTCTCCTGCTGGGTCTTGAGATTCTCGATGGTGGTCTTGTTGCGTTCAATGGTGCTGACCAGATCGGCCCTTGCCTTGTCCAGAATGGCGATCTGCCTGTTCATGTTGACAACGTAGATGCCTACACCCGAGATGGATGCACAGATAATGATGATGATGAACACCTCCTGCCAGTAAGGGGAGGGCTCGGCCTGCGGGGCCTTTTGCCTGTTGATTGTCGTGTTGGTACCCATGGTTTGCCTCCAGATATCTATATGCCTCGTTGGTTGTTTATCGTTCCTTTGTCACTGTCGTTTTCTGTGCCGCGCGAAGTTTGGCGCATGCTGCCCGTGGGTTTGCGGCGCACTCCTCGTCGGAGGGCCGCACGGGCTTTTTCGTCAGCACCTTCAGCCGCTGAACCTTGCCGCAGGTGCAAATCGGCATTCCTGGCGGGCAGGTGCAAGTCAGGGCCTCATAGTTGAAGAAATCTTTTGCAATTCTGTCTTCCAAGGAGTGGAAGGTGATGACGGCGATGATTCCTCCTTCCTTGAGAAGGTTCAGGGCCGCCTTCAGTCCCTTTTCAAGGCGCCCCAGTTCATCGTTCACGGCGATGCGCAGTGCCTGGAAGCACCTAGTCGCGGGATTGAGCCCGTGCTGATGCGCCTTGCCGACGATGGATTCAACCAGCTCCGCGAACTCGCCTGTGCGTTCCCAGAGCTGCTGCTGGCGACGTGCTACCACGGCCCGTGCGACTTGGCGGGACTTGCGCTCCTCGCCGAACTGGTAGAAAATGTCCGCCAGCTCTTTCTCGCTGTAATTGTTGAGGATAAAGGCAGCAGTCAAAGTGGAATCGGGGTCCATCCGCATGTCCAGCGGTCCGTCAAAGCGCAGGGAGAAGCCGCGCTCGGGTGTGTCGATTTGGGGAGAGGAGACGCCGATGTCCAGCAGGACACCGTCAACGTCGTGGAAATCGTGCTGTTCGGCTATGGCATCCATGTCGGAGAAGTTGCCTCTTGCGATGGTGGCGCGCTTTCCGAAGGGGGCCAGGCGTTCGTCCGCCGCCTCCAGGGCCGCTGGGTCCTGGTCGATGCCCAACAGACATGCGTTCGGCAGTGCCTCCAGCAGGGCGCTGGAGTGGCCTGCGCCGCCGAGGGTGCCGTCGATGAAGCGCGTGACGCCCTGTTCGCGGAACAGGGCCACGACTTCATTCAGCATGACTGGTGTGTGGGCAAAGGGCATTGGGGGTTATTCTGCGGGTTGAGATGGTTTCGGGGCGGTCTTGTTCAGCTTGTTGAGAAGCAGGGGATTGCCTTTGCAGCTTTCCCATTCCTCCTTGGAGACGATGCGCCCGAAGGTGATGCAGCCGACCAGGACAATGTTCGCGCCTAACTGTCCATGCTCGATGAGTTCCTTCGAGAGGATGAACCTTCCCTGCCTGTCAGGCGTGAAGGTCATCGTGAGGTTGCCCGCCAGGGTCAGTGCCTGAA
>JAFTAC010000269.1 GCA_017458805.1 Victivallales bacterium
CCACTAGCCACTAGCCACTAGCCACTAGCCACTAGCCACTAGCCACTAGCCACTAGCCACTAGCCACTAGCCACTAGCCACTAGCCACTAGCCACTAGCCACTAACCACTGATAATTGACGCATGAAATCACATACCTTATTGTTCTGGATGGTTGTATTGGCGGGATGTATGGCATCAGCGGGGCGGATGGCGTTTGAAGCGGAGGTCGATGGTTTCCCTAAGGGATGGAAGCGTTATGGGAAGGGGCCAGGCGTGGCGCAGGTTGATGGCGGTGTATTGCGCATCGCCGACCAGAGCGAGGTCAACGAATGGGGTGTCATGCGCGAGTTTGAGGTGGCTGAAGCAGGCAAGTATGAGTTTGCCATCGAGGTGTCGGGTAGCCTCGATGCTGCGCAGATGGTCGCCAAATGCGATGGCAAGACAACGGTGAAGCGGTTTGAGGGCGAAAGCAAAACGCCCGTCAAATATCTCCTTGGTGTCACAGTGCCAGAAGGTTGCAAAAAAGGGATGTTTTTCATCTACGGAACCTATCAAGGGAAACCAGAATTCAAAGTCCATTCGCTTGACTTGTCGCAGGTGAAAACGGAACCTGCAAAGCAGGAAGAGCGGCTGGAGCCTGTTGAGCTGACAACGCTCAAGGAGCTTCATCTGGCAACGCCTCTGGCGGAGGCAATCATCGTGGCTGGTGATTCTCCTGCTCTCAAGGATGCTGCGACCAAGCTGGCTGCAAAGTTTGGTGCGGCGGTGGTTGATGCGGCAAGTGTCAAGCTGCCTCTGAAGAAGCATGTCATCGCCATCGGCAACCGCATCAACAACCCATTCATCAACCACTTGTACCGTCGTGGATTCTGCTATACGGACCACATCTATCCAGGGCAGGGCGGCTATGAACTGAGGAGCATCCACAACCCCACGGGCGGTGGATTCAATGTCATCCTCTGTGGCGGAAGCGACGAGAAGGGGGCTGTCGAGGCAGCGGAATTGCTGGCGCAGGAGCCGCCAGACGTGGGACATCTGATGAAACTGAAGGTGCCTGGCTACAAGGAGCCTTTTGATGCGTATGATGCCGACCACTACTATCTTGTCGGCGCAGGGGGATACTACGGCTGGAACTATCTTTCGGGTATGCTCGCCCTTTTCTACCAGACTGGCAATTCATTCTACGCCAAGGAGTTCCTGCGACTTGCCTTCCCCGATGCAAAGGCGAAGAAGGAGTTTCAAAAATACAATCCTGAGAGCATCGAGCTGCCCGACGACCCGCTGGCTGGGCCCTACCACTATTGCGCCAGCCAGATGATGCTTCTCTGGGACCTTGTGGAGGAGCATCCCGTTTTCACCGATGAAGAGCGGCTCAAGGTCACCAACGGCTTTGTACGCCAGTGGAAGCATCATATCCGCTGGACGCGTCCTGCGGGGAGCGTCCGTTTCACCAGTTCGCGCCATGGCCAGTGGGCAAGCATCTCGCTCTATGTGCTGGGGCGCTACTTCAACCGTGATTATCCCGCACCTGTCTGGGCGGATGCGATTCACCGTGCCGAGGCGGACTTCGCCAACTCGAACGACCCCTATGGGTGGATTGAGGGCGAGCGCGGCATCGTCTCGTGGTTTGTCTCGGGCGCCATCAATCCGACGGCGCAGTTTTCCGCGCTCTCCGAGATGACCTACAACCCCGATGGTGCGCTAGCGAACGCGCTGCGCTTTATGGAGACGCAGTGGGATGGCAGCGGACGAAGCGAGATATTCGGCACCGCCCATCGTCAGGCCTTCTATCTCATCAGCGAGCATACGGGCGATGGCAAGTACATCTGGTACGCCGACCTTCTGTCGCCCTATCCAAAGGATGTGTTCAAGCTGGGGGCCTCCTTCAGCCCCACGGGCCGTGTCGTGAAGCGCGCACCGACGGAACTGGTTAATAACTGGACGATTGCGCCGATGAAGGAGGCGGAGTACCGCCTGTTCGGCCTGAAGGAGCCGATTGACAAGTGCTGTCTTGGTCTTGCCTGGCGTGATACCCTCGACACCACAGGGGATTGGATTAGCTTCAACTGCTTCAACGAAAGCTATCGCACACCATTCAAGTTGCTGAGCCTGAATGGACTGCGTCTGGACGGGATAAACATCCTCTCTGGCTTCGGCAACTATGTGCAGGTGACGCGCGGCGGCACTGTTGCACGCGAGATACCGACGGTCGGGCAGGTTTACGGCTATGGGCAGGCAGGTGCATCGGTCTTCATGACTGGTGGCGTGCCGAACCACTCCTTTGCTGCTTGGGAGCGCAGCCTGCTGCTTCGCAACCGCTCCTTTGTGCTGCTTGCCGACACGGTAACGCCTTCCGAGGAGGGCGACGACCTGACTGTCCTGATAAACTACCAGTCGAAGGAGGCTTTTGCGCTGATGGCTGATGGAACCCCACGCGCCAAGATCACCTCCAGTTCAGGGAACCCCGTGCTGGTGCGCGACATGCAGAAAACGACAACTCCCGAGCGCAAGATTTCCTGGGGACCTCGCAACACGCTTTTCCATACGGAGAAGGTTGGCGACCGTGCCCTCATCGAGTTCAACGTGGAGAAGGCTGTCGATTATGCGCCGATTCTGATGCTCTACGACCACAACACGCGGGCGGGAACGGTCGATATCCTGCTGGACGGGAGGCGTATCCTCACGGGGATTCAGCACTATTCGCCAGCCAGCGACCTTCAGGCGCACCAAATCCCCCTGGGACGGGTTGCGCTGTCGCAGGGCAGGCACACGCTGGAGATAGAGGTTGCATCGCTCCACCCTTCCGCCACGGCGGCCTACATTGGCGCGGGCACTTTCAATCTGAATGTTGACGCCAAGCAGGATGCTCTCTATCTCACCGCCTCGGCGGGCAAGCTGGTGAGGCGGACCGCGAGCGATACCTTGCTGAAACGCCGTATCAAGAGCGACCCCAGTCGTCCTGTGGCGACTTTCACGCTTTTTAAACGTGAACAGGCGGAGGCGAAGGGGCGTGCCGTCACCCTTGGCGACTGTGCCGCCTTGTTCCTTGGGGCAGAGCCGATGCTTGCCTTCTGCGGTGAAATGGAAGGAGTAGGGCAGGGCGGTCTTGTACTGCTGGAGAAAAGCTGCATTACTGGAAACGGCGTCACGAAACTTGGCGGGAGCTTTGCCGCTGAAGCACCTGTAATGCTGGAGTGGCGATTCGGTGAAAAGCTGGCTGTTTCAGGTTCGCCTGGCACCAAGTGCGTTGTCAATGGGCTGTCGCATGAGCTGGATGGAGCAGGGCAGTTGCTTCTCAAGGGAGTGGCACCCATGGATGCTGATACGTGGCGAAAGGCTCTCGACCAAGCTGATGGTGATGCGTCGGCAAAGCAGGCCAATGGTAATGCGCCAGCTGACCAGACAAAAGAACCAGTGCCATGCAGGCTGGTTGGCATGGCGGAGTTTGAGGAGATGATCAGCTTCGTCACTCCCAGCAGGATTGGCTATCTGGTTGGCATGGGCAAGACCCTGCTGGCACTTGATGGCGACTATCGCGTCAAGGCACGCTGCCAGTTGGACGGTTTAGTCCAGTGTGCGGCCACTGATGGTCAGCTTGTCTTCGCTGGCTGCAAGAACGAAGAGATAGCCGCCTTTGACCTGACGGGGAAGAAGCTTTGGAGCTTTACTTCGCTTCTGGCCCCCGAGGTCGAGAAGACGCAGAAGTACTACTGGTTCAAGGGAGCCTATCCAGGTGTGTTCTCGCTGGCCGTTCGTGGGGACAGGCTCTATGCTGGCAGCGCATGCACGATGGAGGTGCTGGATGTTTTTTCAGGCAAGCTTCTTGCACGCCATCCGCAGACCTGGGGCTGCTGCCGACAGATATGTTTCATCGACCAGCCCGACGGCTCCTACAACGCCGTCGGTCTGCGCAACGAGGGGACAGACGGCGCCTACATGTGGAGCGTCAACAGCCGCACGGGCAAGAACGAAGCCAGCTACCGCGACAATGTGACTGGCTACCGCAACTTCCCGTCATTTGGTTCGCTTTATCGGACGCGGGCCTTTGTCGCCGACTTCGATGGCGACAGTGCCCCCGAGTTGCTGGCGGATGCGCAGGGAATGTACACCTGGCTCAATCTCTACCAAGCCGACGGAACGCCTGAACGCCAGGTGAACCTGGGACCAGGGCGTGTCATCTGCGACTGGACGACTGGCGATTTCACGGGCGATGCGCACCCTGAGGTGGCTGTCATCACCTGCACGGATGAATTGCTGGCCATCAACGGCCAATGTGAACCGCTCTGGAATGTGGACGTGCCCTTTCACCCAACTCTTCTGGCAATCGACAGCACTGAAAAGCGGATCGCGGTGGCCGACAAGCGTTTTCTGGCCCTCTTCGACGGTAGCGGGAAACATATTCACTTCACTCAATTACCTGTTGCCATCAGCCATCTCTGGTGTGATGGCGGAAACATCTTTGTCGTTTGCAATGGTAAAATCCAGCGGGTGGAGTTCTGATGGTTGCTTTATGAAATGCTCTGTTCCCCATGTGAGTAGTTTAGGGTAGGCTGCGAAGCGGCCAGCGCACGAAGTGCGCAACAATCGTAGCCCAATGCAAGCGCCCGCCAGGGCGCGCAGCATTGGGAGAGGTTGCCCCCCATGACTTCGCGCCCGTTAGGGCGCAACAAAAACGCAGCATTTACCTAACCCTTATGGGGAACAGAGCATTATGAAAAAATAGTGAAATGCGATTTGTATGTTGATGTTTTTGGGAGTATAATAGCATAGAGTTTTTTTGTTTTTTCCAATCAGAGCATATTTAGTTGCAAGGAGTTTTGTGATGAAAGTATTACAGTTTACCCTGATTGAGTTGTTGGTGGTCATAGCGATTATCGCGATTCTGGCGGCCATGCTGCTGCCTGCTCTGAGCAAAGCGCGTGAAAAGGCGCGTTCAATCTCATGTCTGAACAACCTGAAGCAGACGAGCATGAACTTCCTCATGTATGCGCAGGACAACGATGGCTACTACCTCCAGCAGAGAAGCTACCATTACCTGAGTTCGACCAACCCATGGTACAACTTCCAGTGGATTGAGTATATCTATGCCTTCGACTTGTATGGCAAGCATTCGGAGACCAGGGCCTCCGCCATCTTCGCCAAGTATGCGGACAGGAATCCCTGGACCCTCAATCTCCCGATGTTCCTCTGCCCGTCCTGCTCCAACCATCCTGGCTGGTGGGGCGCCAAGCCCATTGTCACAGACTATGTCTATAATGCCTTCCTGGGCGTGAACTCGGGGGTGACTGGGGTTTCCGCGCTGCCACATGAGGCCTCCGTCAAACGCAACCTCTCCAGCACCATCATGTACGCCGAGGACTGGAAGAGCTATATTGTCAATGGCGAGAATGGACGCACCGCCTCCAATCCCGTCAGCCTGATTGCGGGCTTCAACATCAGCAACTCCTCGAAAACCAGCCATCCATCAAACATCGGCCCCACCTACGGTGCACATGGCAAGGCGATGAACGTCTCCTTCCTGGATGGACACTGCGCGCCTATAACCGCCATTGATGTCAACAAGGATGGAGCTTTCTTCAATGTCTGGGACGAGGGCACCATCTCCTCCAAGACAAACAACTAAAGAAATTGCGTAATCGGCCAGTTTTGAGACTGGCCGATTGCCATTATAAAAGCCTAAAAGAAAGAAAAAAAGCACTATTGAGTTGCGAATATCTCATTTGCCATTATATTATTGTTAGATTTTAGGGCCGGAATGGCGGAATGGCAGACGCACTAGACTCAAAATCTGGCGCCCGTGAGGGCGTGTGGGTTCAAGTCCCACTTCC
>JAFTAC010000270.1 GCA_017458805.1 Victivallales bacterium
CTGATATGCATCTGCGTATGAAACCGAGCAACAACACAGGGTTGCAAACCTGTTCTTTGTGATTTTTCGCAAATCTGTAGTGGTCATACCAGTCGGTGACGAGCTGGAAGGCCTGATCGCAGTCAGGCGTGAACTTGCCAACTTTTGCATAGTAGTCCAACATCTCTTGTATCTGGGAATGTGTGAAACCACAGAGAGTGGCCAATTGCGGATCTTGGGAGACATTTTCAGCGATATTGAAGCCGCTGGACACGTCATCCAACGTCATGGGGGAGACACCAGTCAGGAGGATGCGCTGGATGACCTTGCTCTGTGCCTTCAGGAGTGCGAAGAAGGTCTTGAAGAAGCCTGTTCCATGACAGAGTTCACGGTATGCTGTCGATCCCGTCTGTGCCAGGAGACGATTGCTGAAATTGTCATACTCGTCTATCAGGATGTAGATTCGGCATTTGGAGCTGAATTCAAGATTGGAGGTCAGAGTATCCAGTTGGCCCTGAAACGTTGTTTGTTTAGCCATTTCTTCCTGCAAATCGGCTGGAATGAACTTTTTATAGGCTCCTCTGAAGGCATCGAAGGCAATCTTGCAGGTTTCCTTGAAGTTTTTCTGCATTTCCTCAATGGTCTCGCCGCCGACTTTGGAGAAGTCGAGGTGGAGGACCAGGTAACGTCCTCTTGCCGGCGTGGGGTTCTCGTGTATCCACGTGCCGCCGAACAGCTCGTCGAAGCGGTCGGCATAGTTGATGTCGTAGTAGTAGTGGAGGATGCTGAGCAGCAGACTCTTGCCGAAGCGGCGCGGGCGCAGGAAAAGCTGGTATGGCAGAGCCTCAAGAAGCGGGATGCCCCAGGTGTTATCGACATAGTAGCCGTTGAGCTCCCGCATGTTGCCGAAGTCGCTAACTCCGTAAGGTATGGTCTTGATGCTGGTGTCCATAGGCTGTTTTGCAGGTCGATTTTACTTGGTTACCTTATATGCGATGTGCATTTGGAAGTCGGGGAGGTCGATGGTGAGCTTCTCCTGCTTTTCCTGGATGGTGACAGGGGTGGAGGAGAGGAGCTTTCCGAGGACAGAGTCCCAGATTTCGACGGTGTAGGCGCCTGGCTTGGGGGGGGCGAGCTCCAGCTTGACGCCTTTGCGTGTGGCGGGGCGGATGTTCTCCGTGGAGCTGTAGTAGAAGTCCTTGTCGTAGAGCCAGCCGAGGAGGCGGGTGTCGGAGCGGAGGGAGCGGTGGGAGAGATAGGGGGCGTTGGGAAGGTCGGCGACGGCGAGTGCCATCTTGCGCCTGTCCTCTGTGGCACCGTATTGGGAGAGGGCGGTGTAGTCGTAGTAGAGTTTCTTGTCTTCCAGCAGTGCGAACCACCAGTACATGGGGATGACGCCCATCTCGTTGAAGAAGCCCGTCCAGATGCCGATGGGAACCTGCTTCATCAGGTTTGTCATGGAATCCGCGTATGAGGAGCCGCCGAACTCGGTGATGACGAGGGGCTTGGCGCAGCCTTTAGCAAAGGTGAGGCTGGCGTTGAGTAGGGAGACAAGGCCGCCTGTGCCTTCGCCAAGGCTGTAGTAGGCGTCGGTGGAGATGAAGTCGAGCTGCGGGATGACGGCCAGAGGCTTGTTGATGCGGTGCCAGCCGAGCATCCAGTGGGTGGTGACGAGGTGCTGGTAGAGGTCGATTTTCTTGAAGTAGTCACCCATCTCCTGGTGCCAGGCGGTGACGACTGGATTGGTGTAGAAGTTGAGGTCTGGGCCAGTCAAATCGACTTCGGTGAAGAGCTTCCATGCGAGGAGGTTGGGGGTGGCTCCCCAGCGCGCGCTCACATAGTCGATGAGCTTCTTGGTGTCGGAACGCGCACGCTCGTTGGTGTAGTACTCCTCGCAGTTGGTGAGGTAGCCGCCATTGATTTTGTTGAACGGATTGCGCTTCCATTCTGTGTCGTAGTGCATGGCGAACTTGCCGTGGTTGTTGAAGACCAGAATGATGTAGATGTCGTTCTGTCGCGCTAGTTCCATAATGTGGTCGAGCATCCATGCGCGGTATTGGTTGTAGTGGCCGACGCCGTGGAAGCCAGGGGCGTCGTTGATCCACTCCAGTGCGAGCCACCAGGAGCACATCCAGACTTCCATCACATTGATGCCGACTGCCTTGTACTTCTTCATCAGGAGGTCGTAGGTCGCTAGGCCCATGTCCTCCCACGTCGAATAGGGGGCAACCTGCTTGTAGCGGTTGTCGAAAGGGGAGCGGACATTCATGCCGAGACCCCAGAAGGGGGCGCCGTCGTCATACGCGAAGAACTGGTTGTTGAAGGCGTCGCGGCGCACAAAGCCGTGGTAGCCGTCTGGGGCGGGTGAGGCCTCGAAATCAAATGGCGGGATGGGGAAGGCCTGGTCGTCAATTTCGCAGAGCACGGAGATGGAGTGCTTGCCAGGAACGCGCGGGCAGTAGCGCACCTTGAAGAGAGGTTCGCCGTTTGGGGTGAGGCACTGTGTCTTGTCCCACTCCTGCGCGTCGTAGAGGAAGCCCTCGTAGTAGAAGCCGTGGACGGTCTCCGTCTTGCCCTCTGGGGTGGTTATGGTGGCGGTGATTTTGGTCTTGGCGGAGTCGTATGGGGCTGTGGGCCATGCGTCCAGCCTGAAGGAGAGCTCCAGCGTGGAGCCAACGGCTGGCGAGGCGGGGCGGTAAGAGAAGTCACGGATGGGTGTGGGGCGTTTGGGGACAGCTTGCTTTTCCGTCTCGATGGACTGCAGTTGGATAGTGCCCTGGAAGGCGGTGGTCACGCCTGTGTCCAGGTCGAATATGCAGCCGTATTCGAGAAGGTTGGTGGCGGTGAGGGAGGTCCAGGGGCGGTTGTGGCCGCAGGGCTGCCAGAGGGCGACTGCCTCGGGGCCGACGATGGGGACGTGCGCCTGGATAAGGCCCTCCTGGGGGGCCGGGCAGGGCATCCGCACCTGCCGCCAGAGGTTGTCGTTGTCCTTGGTGAAGATGGTCAGGATGGTCTCTTTGGGGAGTGTATCTGCCTTGAAGGTAAAGAGCAAATGGGTGGCTTCGCGCCAGGCCGCCGTGTCAATGGCGGTGGAGACAATCTCCGTGCGGGCTGGAAAGGCCAGTGGAATGACGGGGCGCTCCTGTTCACGCTGCAACGGAGCCAAGACAGGTTTCTCCTCGTTCCACGTGCGTTGCTGGAACGAATCAAGTTTCAACGTGGCGCCCATGCAGGTGAGAAGGAGGGCAAATATGGAGACGGTGAAAAGGCGCATTAGTTCTGGAGAGTTAGAATGGTGTGCTGTCTGCGGAAGCACCAGCACATATAGGAGATGGAGACGAAATAGGAGGCGGGGATGCGGCAACGAGCTCCGATGAAGACGTCGAGCAGGGTGTTTCGACCGCCGAAGCCCATGGGGCCGATGCCAAGCGAGTTGGCTTCGCGGAGGACGCGTTCCTCCAGGGCGGCCAGCTCTGGAACGGGGCTGCGCTCGCCGATTTTGCGCAGGAACTGCGCTTTGCTTTCTTCGTAGCCTGTGGCTCTGTCGCCGCCGATGGCGACGCCAAGAATGCCAGGCGCGCAGCCCATGCCCTGGGCGCGCACGACGGCGTCAAGCAGGCACTTGCGGACGCCGTCCAGGTCGCGGCCAGCGCCGATGCTCTTGTCGGGCAGGCTGTATTGGATGCCCATGTTTTCGGAGCCGCCGCCCTTGAGCATGAGGGTGACGTCAAGATTGTCGCGCTTTTCAAAGTGCCAGTGGAAGACGGGGCTTCCATAGCCCAGGTTGTTTCCCGTGTTGTGGCCCGTGAGCGTCTCCACGCAGTTTTGGCGGAGGACGCCCATCGCCGTGGCCTGAGCCACGGCGTCACAGGCGTTCTTTTCAAAGGCAGGCACATCGAAGCCAACAGGGGCTTTCACATAGAAGAGCAGGGTGCCAGTGTCCTGGCAGACGGGGAGGCGACGCTCCACCGCCAGGTCCGCGTTCTTGAGCATGGTCTCTAGCGCGGAGGCCTCCGCGCTGTTTTCAGACGTTTTTTGCGCATTCAGGAGGGCCTGGCGCACGTCGGGGGGCAGTTCGGTCGAGGTTTTGACAACAAGCTGCAATAGCTCTTTTGTGAAATCCTGTGGCATAGGGGAAACGGGGAGAACCTGGCACTGAAGTGCCAGGAACAGAACTGGTTAAAGGCTGAAACCTGGTGCTTTAGCACCAGGCACAGACGGGATGACCCAGCGCAGCAGCGCTGGGCAGGGGACAAGTTAGTCGAGTGTTTCCACCTTGGCGACCTTGCCAGTCTCGATGGACTTGTTGGCGGCGCACATGATGGCGAGGCCTTCGAAGGTCTTTTCCATCGGGGTGGGGGCGGGGGCTCCGCGGAAGAAGGAGCGGATCTGGAGCAGCAGGTTGTAGTAGAGGGCGCTGGAGCTGCTGAAGCTGAAGGTCTTGACGTTGCCCTTCGCCTGCATGCGTCCGCCATAGACCCAGGAGCCGCGGACGGTTTCCGCGACGCCGCGGCGCCCGTCCTTGTAGCTGGTGACGGCGACGGCGCTGACGCCGTTGTCAACCGCCCA
>JAFTAC010000271.1 GCA_017458805.1 Victivallales bacterium
ATCAATAAAGAGATACTTGTTGTCAGTATCGTTGACCATGGAGTCTATAATGGCTTCCAATTGCTCTGGTTTTCTAATGGAAATGTAGTTTTTGCGGTCAAGATTCAAATAGATGATGTCATTATCAGGCACACCTGCCTCGCGCAACTCCTGCATGATGGATTCCAGTAGGCAGGACTTGCCGCACCGCCGGATCCCCGTAATGACCTTTATTAAGTCACTTTTATAAAAAGGACGGACTTTCTTCAAGTATGCTTCTCGTTTATATAATCTTCTCATGGCTGTCAAGGATGCAATCGCATTTAAAAATGTTTCTCAAGGGAAAAATATAAGCCTATTATGGAAAAATGCCAGTTAAGGGGGTAGTTTTTGTAATTTTGTCAAAAACTACCCCCTTAACTGGCATTTTTGGATTTGGAATTGACCAGGCCGTGGACGACCTGACTACTCCTCGATGCGGAAGAGTGAGGAGCCGCATTCGGGATGGTCGTAGGTGATGACGCTGCTCGGAGGTATGATTCTGCGTTCTGGAAGGAGCTGCTCGATCTTCTTGGGCACCTTTGGAAGCCAGATGTTCGCGGGGCCAGCCACCTTGCGGTGGATGCCGACAAGACCGCGCGATGCGAAAAGTACGGCGTCTATGTCATCCGTATAGCAGTGGATGCCCCTTGCTGTCAGCAATTTATGGAAGTCATAGCGTGTAAGGGACTTGTTGCCTGCGAACACAACATTCGGCGTACCTTTCAGCATCTGCTCCAGGTCGGGGGCGCAGATGAAGACCAGCGTAGCCCCCTGCTCAACAAGGCGTTTCACGGCGGCTAGCTTCTTCTCGGTGAGATGAACGAGATTGTAGAATACATAGATTTTGTACTTGGGGGTGTTCGGGTTGTCGAGGTCCTCCATCAGAATGGTGTCGAAGGGGGCACCTGCGTAATACATCTCGTGGGCAGTCTTGCTGCAGATGTCAAAGGTGAACTTGTTCGGGTTCACAGCGGCGGTGTGATATGGGATGCTGTCAAAGTCACAGACGCCCGCCATCTCGGAGATTCGCGTGGCGTCAGGCTGCTCGTTCCAGATCTTCACGAACTTCGGGAAAAGCTCATAGTATTCAGGGTAGTCATACCAGAAGTTCTCGAAGTCGTAGTACCACATTGCCGCGCCCTTTGTCAGCGCATTGCAGAACTCGCGCGCAATCTGGCCGAGAGAATCCTCCTTTGTCTTGCAGGAGCTGGGAATGGTGGCCTGGTGCGTCCTGTTGTCCGCCTCCAGGAGCCCCACCTTGCCATTGAGCGCGTAGGACTCGAACACAGCCCTTGGCAGACCGCTGGCGCCGCTGCTGCGAAAACTGTAGCTGAATGGCGACGACTGGTAGTCGGAGACGTCCATCCGCAGCATCTCGGGCGTCCGCGTCTGGTAGGCGACGGCGGGATAGGACATACCGAAGAAATAGCCCGTGTAGTTGCCGATGATGACACGGCGTCCGCTCGCCTTACGGGCCGTGGTGTTGAAGAAGGCCTGGCAGGTGTTGACGGCCTTGGCGACGCAGTCGTAGAAGTCCTGGCAGCGGCAGTCCTCGCCAGCGCGGACAAGCACCCCGTCCGTCTGCTTCAGGCGAATCTCGGGGCTTGGAATGCGTGCGGTCGCAAGCGTGACGTCGCCGTCCTTCCACGCCTCCTGCAAGGCCTTGTCATCAGCGTACTTCTCGTTGAGGTATTCCGCGAAGGCGGCCTGCATCGGCTTGCCCGTGTCGGGCAACTGGGTTGCCATACCATAGTAGTGCCACTCGGCATACAGACCGTAGTTGATGTGGTAGGCGATGATTCGCTTGCTGCATTCATTGCGCTCATAGTTCTCGATGACGCGTGTAAGTGCATCACCAGCCTTTTCCATCCAGAGCTTAGAGGCCATGGAGGGGCGCCTGACGGGGTTCACAATAGGGTCGCCCCTGTCCGTGAGCGTGTCGCTGGCGCCATAGCCGATGAGCTCGTCGGGATACTTGTCCAGGAACCACTTCGGCGGGTCAATGCGGATGCACATGATGACGTATGCGTCGGGGAAGGCGGCAAGAAGGTTCAGCAGCCTCTTTTCACATTCGACCGTATCGACGGTTCCGTCCTCCTTCCAGACTAACCACATCGCCGTGTTCGCCATCACGACCTGGTAGCCGACGCCCGCATAGCGCTTCACCCTCTCGTAATTCAGCGTGTTGAGCGTATTGATGGCGCAGGTGTTGATGTAGGGCGCGGAGAGCAGCTTCCGCCCATCATCCAGGCTGATGAAAGGCACGTTGTTTCGGCGGACGAACTCCGCCTTCATGGGCTTCGTCTCCATCGCCAGCTTTGCGCGGACAGCCGCCACATCGCCGTTTATCAGGGTCTCAACCCTGATGCGCTCAGCCTCCATCTCCTGGAACTCCTCTTTGTTAAGGAAGTCGCCGATCTTGATGAGGTTGCGCCAGACGTGCTGGTCCGTGACGCCGCGCACTTCCACGGCGTTCTCCCACTTGCTGTCGTCGAAGCCCGGCTTCTCCCAGCCTTCGCTGATCATGGTCGAGCGCCGGACCTTCCAGTTCTTGTCGGTCTTCACGAAGAGCTTCTTTCCGCCGACCATAAGCTCGCCATAGACGAGAAGCCCCGCGCCGCCGACGTCGTTGTGGATGCGCGCCGCCAGAATGTTCATGCCCGCCTTCAGTTTCTTGATGTCAATCTTCCTTGTCCCAAAGCCGCAGCTGAACTGCATCTCGCCGTTGAGAAAAATGGCAGCGCTGTCATCGCCGACAACATGGACGAAGCCGCTGTCCGGCACGGCCTCCAACGTCAGGATATGCCGCATATACAGCGTCTCGTCATTATCCGCGTTCCCCTTTCGCCAAATCCACCTTGCCTGGCTGTCAAGCGAATATGCAGACAAAGCCGCCAGCAACACCAATACCGTGAAAAAACGTTTCATATATTCTCCTTTTGTATGAATCTCCACCCAAGGGGACGGAGGGGACGGAGGGGACAAATAGAAGTTCTTGAAGCGTTTTTCTCTGTCCTCCCGTTTCTTGTATTGAGGGTATCTCTATCGAATCAGCGCGCAGAACTTCAAGGCATTGACGCACCAGGCAAGTGAACTGACCTCCATGGAGAAGTAGCCGTCGTAGCCCATCTTCTGGAAGCTCCTGACCGTCCATTCCGCATCCGTGATGCCCTGGCCAATGGGGCAATCGACGAAGCGCTGGCCCAGCGTGGAGCGCAGCCCCTTCGAGCCGTTTTCAGGGGCAACGACGAAGTCCTTGATGTGGACGTGGCGCGTGCGCGGTGCGAAATCCGCAAAGGCGTCGCGCGTCTGCTCGCCTGCATAAAGGAAGTTGCCATTGTCGAAGGTGAAGCACGGCAGAGGCCCTGCATGCTTCATCACCTCGATGCAGTGAGCAGAGTGCGCCGTAAATGACGGCGTCATGCCGAAGTCCTCAATAAGCACAGTAATGCCGAAATCCTTTGCGATTTCCGCAGCCTTGCCAAGCTGTTCGCCGTAGATTTTGCGCCCATCCTCGTTGCTCATCCCCTCGGCGGGCTTGGAGCCAGGAATCATCACCAACGGGCAGTCCAGCACGTTTCGCGAGAACTCGAAGCCGCGCTTTGCCTTGTCAAGCACGATGCGACGGTCCTCATCGCTGTTGCCAACCAGGTTCAGTCCCAAGTCATAGCAGCTATAGGTCATTCCCTCGTCCTTTGCCGCCGCATAAATCACCTCCCACTCCTTTGGGAAAGTAACATTCCGCGACTCCATCGGCTCCAAAGCCGTCGCTCCAGCGATGGCCAAGTCATGGACAAGCTGCTTCATGTCGTTCTTGCCGTTCTGAAACGGGAAAAGCATCACAGATAGTTTCATAAGTGCTTAGTGGTTAGTGGTTAGTGGTTAGGGGTTAGTGGCTAGGGGTTAGTGGCTAGTGGCTAGTGGCTAGTGGCTAGTGGTTAGTGGTTAGTGGCTAGTGGCTAGTGGCTAGTGGCTAGTGGCTAGTGGCTAGTGGCTAGTGGCTAGAACTAACCACTAATCACTAACCACTAATCACTAACCACTAATCACTAACCACTAGCCACTAACCACTAACCACTTAAATTAGCAGGGACCCGTCCTCCAGGCGCAGGACGCTCAAGAACTTCCCATTGAAAAAGCCAAAGCTCTGCGGCATCCCGTTCTTGGGCAATGAGATGGAGCCTGGGTTGAACAACGTGATGCCGTTCTCCAGCTCGCGGATGACTGGCACATGTGTATGGCCATGGGTAAGCACCGTGCCAGGCGGAACATTCGGCAGATTGTGTTCGTTCCAGATGTGGCCATGGGTCAGGAAGAAGCGGCGTGTGGGCGTCACCAGTTCCGAAAAGTCTGCCATAATGGGAAAGTCCAGCATCATCTGGTCCACCTCCGCATCGCAGTTGCCACGCACCGCGATGATGGATTCCTTATGCGCATTCAAAATCTCCGCAACACGTTTCGGGTCATACAAGTCTGGCACTCCGTTGCGGGGACCATGGTAGAGGGCATCGCCCAGAAACACCAGACGCTCCGCAGAAAGAGCCTCCGCGTGCTTCAGCAGGCGTTCAAGAGTCGATGGCATCCCATGCACATCCGAGAAAAAAACAATGTTCATATTCGCTTGTTCGTCATCCATGGTTGTTGTTTCCCTCCAATCTTCTACAATTTAACCTCATTCCAGCAAAAATCAAATGATTCAAAACTTATTTGCTTTTGTCATTTGACTACTTCCTGAAAATAGCTATATTATTAACCGAGGTCAAACCTCACACGCCTGGTTACAAGCCAGTGAAACTATGAACTAAGGAGCGGAAGCCCCTGAAACTGAAAGGAAAACAAAATGGCAGCAAAAGTTGACAAAGAGAAGTGCGTTGGTTGCGGCGCCTGCAAGGATGCCTGCCCCGCCGAGGCGATTGAAATCAAGGACGACAAGGCTACCGTCGATGCCGACAAGTGCCTCAGCTGCGGCGCCTGCGAAGGCGAATGCCCCATGGAAGCCATCAAGGTTGAGTAATCCGCCTCTCGGCTTTTTCAACGCATCAAACGCCGAACCCTGCACCCGCAGCCGTTCGGCGTTTTTTTTCCCTATACTATGGAAACCTGTGCAAAAGTCAATCTCTTCCTAAAAATCACGGGCAAACGCCCTGATGGCTACCATGAGCTTGAGAACATCTTCTGGCCTCTGCCCTGGCTCAAGGACACAGTCACGGTGACCTTGAAGGCCTCGGGGGGCATTTCCATGGAATGCGAGACACCAGGCGTGCCCGTGGATGAAACCAACCTCTGCTGGAAGGCGGCAGCCGCCTTTCTGGAAGCGACCACCCTGCCCCTCTCCCCCCATATTGCGCTCACGAAACGCATACCTGTCGCGGCAGGTCTCGGTGGCGGCAGTTCCGATGCAGCCGCCACCCTTTTGGAGCTGAACAAGCTGGCAGAACATCCATTGAAAGCCGCCGATCTTCACGCCATTGCCACAAAACTGGGGGCAGACGTGCCTTTCTTCCTGAATCCCGTGCCGTCCATCGCCACAGGCATCGGTGAAGAACTAACATCTGTGCCTGCACAAGGAACCTGCCACATCTTCCTTGCCAACCCGCAGTTTCCCGTCCCCGCCTCCTGGGCCTACAAGCACTGGCACGAGGACTTCATTGACACGGGAGCCACCAGCAAGGAGATGCTGGCTCTAGTTGCAGCAGGCGACTGGAGCAAAGCCTTCTCTATCATCCGCAACGACTTGGAATACTGCATCTTCAAGAAGTTCCAGATACTGGGCATTCTCCGCGAAAAGATGGAGGAGCTGGGTATTTCCAACGTGCATGTCTCGGGGAGCGGGCCAACGCTGTTCGGACTCACTTCACCTGAGATTTCCGCCAGAGCCAAACCTCTGCTTGAAAAGGAGTTCGACGGATTCCTGAAATGCTATTGTGAGGACAATGACATATTGGCATCGCCCTGTTCCCCATGAGAGTTGGTAAATGCAGTTTTTGTTGCGCCCTTACGGGCGCGAAGTCATGGGGGCGGCCTTCCCCCAATGCTGCGCGCCCTACGGGCGCTTGCATTGGGCTACGATTGTTGCGCACTATCGTGCGCTGGCCGCTTACGCGGCCTACGCTAAACAACCATCTTGGAGAACATAACGATTGGCATAATCCGCTAGCTTTTCTGCGCCGTGCCACTCCGCTTCGCTATGCGGCTTACCATTTGAATAGTTACCCTATTTAATATGAAAATCTTCTTATACCTCTTCCTTTTCTTCGTGCTGGTGGCCAACGTGGAGCTGTTCACCTTCCTGTACCTGGGGGCCTCCATTGGCTTGCTGCCCACGCTGGTCATCATTATTGGTACAGGCATGCTTGGGGCCTATCTAGCCAAGCAGGAAGGACTTAAGAGTTGGAACCGCATCAAGGCGGCGCTTGCGCGGGGGCAGAACCCATCCAGCGAGATGGTCAACGGGCTTTGCATCCTATTGGCTGGCATAGCCTTGTGCATCCCAGGCTTCATCAGCGACATCTGCGGGCTTGTCCTTCTCATCCCGTTTGTCCGCAAGCACCTCGTGCCTGCGATTGCGCGACGCTGGCAGCCTCTCTCCGTCTTCGGCTTGCACACACAGAATGGCAATGATGAAGACACAACAGAGCCCAGCGGCCCCACACCATTCCGCCACACTGGCGATGATGACGATGTCATTGACGTGGAGCCAATTAAACGCTAAATCCTCCAAAGGGCTAAATAATCCAAAACATCTTTCTGAAACCACA
>JAFTAC010000272.1 GCA_017458805.1 Victivallales bacterium
CTTGTTGTAGAAGCACGCCTCCTGGAGCATCCCCTGGGAGTGCTGATCAAAATAGAGGCGGAGGCCGCATTTGCGTTTGTCCTTGGAAGGAACAACCTCCCCTTTGTAAATGTATGCAGAACTCAGAATAGGGATGGTGCGCACATAGCGCGTGATGGTCTCATCTTGAGACTTCACAGGCATGACCAGCCCGCCGCCAATCTGCTCGGGAGAGGGAACAAACTGGGGGAAGGTAAGGAAGAAAACTGCACGCTTCTTCTCGTTGAACATACTGCATGAGGTTGTGAACAGCAACATGGCCAGCAGCGTCAAAAGGATGATTCGAGTCTTGCTCATTCCCTATTCTCCATCATATTTCCTATAGAAAGTCGCCAGACTGATGCCCAAGGAACGGGCAGCAGCCTCCTTGTCCCCATTGCAGTTCTCCAGCACCTGCCTCATGTAGTTCCGCTCGCACTGACGCAAATAGGCCTTCAGCGAAAGAGAGGTATCGACCTTTGGCTCCGCGACGGTCTTTGGCTGCACGGGCTCCTTCGGCGGCTGCTTGAACTCATCGGGCAAGAGCTCCACGCCGATGCTCTGCGCCCCTTCGGGCAGCAGCGCGATGAGGCGCAGAACCGCATTTTCCAACTGGCGGACGTTGCCTGGCCAGTCGAATGCGCAGAGTATGCGCATCGCCTCGGGCGTGAAAACGGCCTCGCACTCTTTTTGGTGGAGGAAATACGAGGCCAGCAGCGGAATGTCCTCACGACGTTCGCGCAAGGGGGGGACAATGACGGGGAAGACGCTAAGTCGATGGAAAAGGTCCAAACGGAACTTCCCCTCTTCGATGCGCTTCTCCATGTTCTCGTTGGTGGCGGCCACGACGCGGGTGTTGACGGTCACGCTCTCGGTGCCGCCGACCTGGCGCACCTGGTGGTCCTCCAGCACACGCAACAGCACCTGCTGCGTATTAACGGAGACCGAGCCGATTTCGTCGAGGAAAAGGGTGCCGCCGTTTGCAGCCTGGAAAAGTCCTTCTTTGTTGTGGAAGGCACCCGTAAAGGCGCCTTTCACATATCCAAATAGCTCGGATTCAAGCAATTGGTCGCTCAAAGCTGCGCAGTTGACCGCAATAAATGGGCGGTTTGCACGGGGGCTGTTTTCGTGGATGGCCCTGGCGACCAGCTCCTTGCCAGTGCCACTCTCACCTCGGATGAGAACCGTCAAATCCATGGAGGCTATCTTTGAAATCTGCTCGTAGAGGGCGTTCATCCGTGGGGACTCGCCGATGAAATACCCCAAATGTCGTTCGGAGCCCTCCTCCTGTGAGGTTTCTTCCAATGCGGAAGCCTGTTCAGCCTGTGCATTGGAGGCCATCTCTTTGCTCAAAGCAAGCCCCGCCTCGGTGGCGCGAATCACCTCGTCAGCGCGGAAGGGCTTCATGACGCTGACAAAGGCGCCAGACGCAAGTGCATCTTCGGCAAGCGGTTGTGTTCCGTATGTGACGGTCACGGCAACTGGAACGTTCCGCGAGACGGCAATTTGCAGAAAATCGCCCTTGCCACGGGTTCTCTGCCACATCCGTGCATCGCAAATCAGAAGATTCCACTCTTCCTCCGTCAGCAGTCGGACGGCCTCCACCGCATCGTCGCAAATTTTGACGCGATGCTCCAGACGCCTCAGGATTCCCTTGAGAACCTCTGAAAGATTGCGGTCATCGTCAGCTATTAATATCTTCGCTTTCACACAAAAAACTCGCGGCCATTCTCATACTACTAATCTTATATAATATAATTCGAAAAGCCCCTTCTGGCAAGATGCCGCCTGAAAAAAAGAGGGTGGCAATCGGCAAATATTTTCCGAAAATCGGATTTGCTATAGTGGAAAGGATGGCTTATATTAATGTTCCGATTGAATCACAATCCCATATTCATTCGGAGACGCCATGTTAAATCTGAGCTACACCACTGAACTGGCAAAACTGTACAGAATCGAACACTCTGGAAATATCGAGCAGTATGTCGCGACCACTCCAGAGACCCGAAGCATCTGCAACGACCCCAACGTGGCAGGCGTCGAATACACGGACAAGCTGCAAAAGGCGTGCGCGTCCGTCCTCAAGGCCATTCCGCTTGAGGCGACGGAGGATTCCAGCGTTGTTGTGAACATCCTGCGCGGTGGTCTGAACTACGGTCTGCGCAATGCTTTGGCTGAAGCCTATGGCTGGAACCGCCACACCACCTGCTTCATCAGCGCCCAGCGCGCGAGAAATTCGCAGAACTCTGAGGACTGGCACATCACGGAAAACGCCTACCGCAAAGTCTATCTGCCCCGCCACTCCTCCCTCTTCATCGGGGACGTCGTTGCCACGGGCACCAGCCTCCGCTATGCGCTCAACGAGCTGATTGCCGCCGCAAAATACGCCAACTCGGAGCTTCAGGACATCGTCTTTTTCACCATCGGCGGTGCGAACGCCGCAAAAATCCTGGAGGACGTCGATAGGGAGTGTCGGAGGAATTTCGCAAGCTACCGCCGCACCGTGCTCATCTTCTTCGAAGGGTGCTTCGGTGTGCCGACACCCGAAAGTAAGCTCTCCATCCGCTTGACAGGCACGGACTTGACCAGAGGGGACGCGGAGATGGCCCCCGACTTCATCGAATCGCAATACGAGAACCCTTCCTTCCCGATTGAGCGCTGCACCATCTACGACGCGGGGTCCCGTGCCTTTTTTGTGCGCGAATATGCGCATGACGTCATGAACTACTGGAAGCAGGTGCTGGATTTCGCGGAACGCGGCGTCACATACACC
>JAFTAC010000273.1 GCA_017458805.1 Victivallales bacterium
CTAATTGCTAATTGCCAATTATGTGCTATATTTAGTATTTGGAATAGTCTATCATCGAAATTATCCCCCAAAACGAGGGTTCACATAATGCCTATTTTATTCAAATGCGAATGCGGTGCTCCCGGCATGGTACCAGACGAATATGCCGGCAAGGAGTACACATGCACGACCTGCGGCCATCGGGGCATCATCCCCGAGGTCTCCGCAGATGACTGCGTATTGGTCTATCACAGCGGTTTTCCAAACGAGGGAATGGTCCTGGACAAGCAGGCGTTCTGGGACGGCATCGCCGCAGGGCAGTACCTTCCCAACGACCTTATCTTCCACGAGGGTGCCTGGAAGCCCCTGCGGATGGTCTATGAGATGCCCCCGCAGGAAGGTCCCCAGGAATCCCCCGAGCCAGACCTTGCGCTGCTGCTCAGCGACCTGCCCCCCATGCCTGGTTTTGACAAGCAGGGTTCCATCCACCCCATGCGGATTATCAGGAATTTCCTGCACAACTCGGTGGAGTGGCTGAAGCGCAAGCGCTCCACGAAGCACAAGACCACGCGCCAGAAGACCGTCTATTACGTGCTAGTTCTTATCATTTTGATAATAGGCTATGTCTGCGGACTTGGGAAGGTCATCAACTTCATCCGCTGGCGTCCCGCATACGTCATTGTGCTGAATCCCGACAGCGAGCCATACACGGCAAAGTTGGACGGTCGCGAGATGGAGCTTCCTGCAAACGGCAAGGTCATTTTCCCCGACATCTTCGTTTCCATCTCCTCCAACAAGACCCTGAAGATACACAAGAAGACGGGGGAGCTTGCCTACAGCGTGAAAGTTCCCATACGACCAGAACTTGACGTTCTGGTATCGCCTGGCAACAAACTGGAGTTTGAGGTGTTCTCCCTGGAAAAGCAGAAGGAGGTCAAGTTCAACGGGCGGCTGCTTCAGGAACTGGCTGCTGAAATCACCCAGAACAAAGCCCCTACCACCCTCTTCAAAATCGAAAATGAACTCCGAGAGTGCGCAAAGAAACTGCGCATCGACACCGTACAGGGGCAGATTTTCACCTCGGAGGCCTACAGTTTCACCTATTGCGGCATGACTCGCTCAACGGACTATATGGAGAAGATGCGCGACAAAAAGCAAAAGGAGGCTGCCCCTACCCCCAAGCAGGAACTTGTACACACCACTATCCCGCTTTCGTTTGGCGGCTGCCGCATCACCTACAGCCCTGACGCAAAGAAAGGCTCATGCAACATTGCTGTCGATACAGGCAAGCCCTTCCTCCCCTTCAAGGCCGAGGATCTTGCCAAGCAGAAAACGGGTCTGGTCGCCACGCCCTTCAGAGGCCGCCTCACCTTTGACCTTTCGCACGACGCCAAGGGCAACCGCACCATCAACTCATCTGCTGGCATTCCCGCCAAAGCTTTGGTGGAAAAGCGTGAGTTCAATGGGACATGGCGCTATCTTCCTGTCGTCAAGCCAGATGCAACAACTTGGCAGTGGTCGTGGAATTACGATGGCAACCACGCCCCCAAGTTCAAGAAAGGGAAACCCCAATACCTGAAAATCAACTTCACCCACGGCTTCGACGGTAAAGAGAAGTTGACGGTAAAATAATACCTTGCTTATCAATAAATGGGCATACGCCTCCAATTCAACAAAAGGAGCAAAACCATGCAGAAAACACTCATCAACACAGGCATCTGCCTTTTGTCAGTCGGGGCACTGGCCCTGTCTGGCTGCGCCACAGCACAGTTGAAATCCCCCGATCCTGCCGCCAGGCGCGACGCACTCATCAAGGTCTCCAAGAAGGCAAACAGTCTTCCGGCTCTGCGTGAGGCCCTGGAGGATGAAAACGACATCGTGCGCCGCACGGCGGCCCGCCTCATCTGCGACAGAGGCCTGGAAGCCGAAGATGAACTCATTGGCATTCTGGACGACCGCGACCCGCTTATCAGGCGCTCCGCCCTCAACACACTCTGCCTGCTCAAGGGCAAGGAAATATCCCTGAACATCCTGGAGACCGCTCTGCTGGACGATGATGCGTCAGTCCGCCTGCAGGCCATGTCCGCCCTGGTCGCCGAGAAGCCCATTGACGCCAGGCGCGCGAAAATCATCCAGGCACACGTTGCCAAGGAGAAGAACCAGACCATCATCAGCCTCGGAAGCGGTGCGCTCTGGCCTTTCCATCGGGACACGCTGCTGCTGAAGGACCGCCCCGACTGGGACCACGAGGTGCGCCTCGTTGCCGAACACCCCCTGCCCAAGGATGGTTGGAAGTTCAGAACCGATCCGAAGACCGAAGGTCACTTCCCGAAGTTCAAATGGTATGCAACCAACTGCAACGACCAGGATTGGAAGCCAATCGAAATTGAGAGGATATGGGAGACTGACGACTTCAAGTACGATGGCATCGCCTGGTACCGCAGAACCTTCAAGGCCCCCGAGAAACCCGCCAAGTTCAATGCGGCGGAACTGCACTTCGCATCCGTCGATGAGTGCGCATGGGTGTGGGTGAATGGCATCTACGTCGGCGAACACAACCTCGGTACCGTAGGCTGGACAACCCCCTTCAACCTGGATGTCACCAAGGAGATCAAATGGGGCGAGGAAAACCAAATCACCGTGCGCGTCCTTGACACAGCTGGAGCGGGCGGCATCTACAAGCCTGTCACCCTGCAGATTCTTGAGTAAAGGAGGAAACCACCATGAACAATACCATCACGACTGTTGCTCTTTCGCTCCTGGCTGCGGCGTCCCTTACAGCACAGGTTCAACTGACAGAATACACGGGCGATGCGCTAAAGGCTCCCAATGTGCAGGCTGTCTGGCAGTTCAAGCCAGGCAGCGAGCTGAAGGACTCCACAGGCAAAGCCCCCGACCTCAAGCTCTGCCCCAAGACCTCCTTTGTCAAGGAGGGGAAGTTCGGCGGTGCGCTGAAATGCATTGGCAGCGGTCCGACGGATGACAAGCAGCAAGGTGTCCAAATCATGGACGCCAAGCTATTCGCCCCCAAGGACTCCTTTTCCATAGACTTGTGGATTAACCCCGATAAAACCGCCGCCACTACAGGCACTGGCCAGTACTTCCTCTTTGACAAAAAGCTGTACTTCTACGAACGCGAGTTCGAAAAGGCCAACTGGGACTACTGCGCATGGCTCTCCCGCAGCCAGGACAAATATAGCATCATCTTCTCGCTGGGCTTCAAAGACCACAGCAAGTTTCTTTGCACCAAGCCCATCGCACTGCCCGCTGGCGAATGGCACCATCTGGCTTTCTCCTATGACGCAATGGGCTCCGCGCGCATCTTCCTTGACGGCGAGGCTCTTGCCTCCACCTACTACCCCGACCACGGCCCCGTCGCCAACGGCAACTACCTCTTCACCATCGGCGACCGCGTAGGCAGCACCCACAACAGCTTCCCTGGCCTCATCTCCCAGGTGCGCTTCTGCTCGCCCCAGGCAGATGAATACAAGGGCAAGCCCTTCTTCACCGCCACGGCGGGCCGCACGGTATTCTACCGTTTTGAGAAGGACAACAAAGTCACCTTGAAGCTCTTCAACGACTCCCCTGATGACCTGACCGACATCC
>JAFTAC010000274.1 GCA_017458805.1 Victivallales bacterium
CTCGTCCCGTGCAACTGACGGTAAAGTCGGGGAAGTTGGAGAAAGCACCGTAACGGCGCGTGGGAAGGGCGTC
Organism: Victivallales bacterium; assembly: GCA_017458805.1. Taxonomy (GTDB): domain Bacteria; phylum Verrucomicrobiota; class Lentisphaeria; order Oligosphaerales; family Oligosphaeraceae; genus RGIG3456. The sequence continues at coordinate 74 of JAFTAC010000274.1, forward strand.
GTAGAACATGGCCTTGTCAATGACGGAATCCTGCATGACGCAGAAGGTTGCAGCCGTGAAGGAGGCTCCGACACGGGAACGTTGCGTGGAGAAGACGTGCTTGTCGTTCTGCGTCATGTAGTTCCACTCGTTGAAGATAAGCTCTGTGTGGGGCAGCCCCGCCTCCAGGAGTTTTGACTTGGCGTAGTCGCCGGGGACGGACATCTCTTCGGGGGAGTTCGTGTAGCGGTGGAAGGAGAAGAAGTCCAGCGGGCAGGCTGTCTCAGGAGCCTTGATGTACTTCAGGAACTCATCGTACCAGATGAGGAAGGAGCGGTAGAAGTCGTTGTTGGCGCAGAGCGGGTCGGTGAGGGCGTAGAAGCCACAGCATGCATAGCCTCCGATTTTGAGCTCGGGGAAGCATTTCTTCAGGTGGCATGACGCGGTACGGTAGAGTTCGAAGAACTGCTCCATCGTCCCCTGCCACATAGGCGGGTTTTCGGGCTCATTCCAGATTTCCCAGTACTGGATGCCGAAGTGGAAGCCGTTCGCCCAGCCTTCGTTGTAGTGGCGGATGATCATTTCGCAGATTTTTGCCCACTTGTTGTAGTCTGCAGGTGGTGCAATGCGATACGCCTTGATTCTGAAGTTGTTCTCGATGGTCACGCCCAAACGGTAGAATATCTGCGTGCCAGAGGCGTTGAGTGACTTGAGATAGACGTCGGTGAATGCGAAGTCATACGATGCGGGGTCGTCAGGGTCGGCGTTGAAATCGGGGAAGACATTGGGGATATCGACGAAATGCGAGCCGCCAAAGGCACCGCCTGTGTCGTGCAGCCGACAGAAGGGGATGCCCGCTTCCACGAACTCGGGGAGTGCCTCGCCCCTGTAGTCGATGCGGGAGTTGTTCACGCCATGCAGGGGCTTCATCTGCGCTTTCGAGGCGTTGAAATTGACTTTCAGAGTTGCCATAGTGGTTGGTGGTTAGTGGCTTGTGGTTTGTTAGGAGGTAGTGATTAGTGGTTGGTGATTAGTCAAGATAGTTAACACTAACCACTAACCACTAATCACTAAACTCAAAGATTTTGCCAGGGTTCATGATGGTGTTGGGGTCCAAGGCCTTTTTGATGGAGCGGAGGACGTTGATGAAGGTCTCGGAGACCACGCAGGGCATGTATTTCAGGCGCTTGCAGCCGATGCCGTGCTCGCCAGAAATGCGACCGCCACGCTTGGCGACAAGCTCGTAAAGCTCCTTGAGGACGAGAGGCAGTGTCTGCTCCCAGCGTTCGTCGCTCCAGGAGTCGGGGGCGCTGACGCGGCTATGGAGATTGCCGTCGCCCGCATGGCCGTAGCAGGGGATGGTGACACCGTATCGTTCGGCGAGCTGCTGGAACTCCTCGACCACCTCCGCGATGCAGGCGGGAGGCACCACCACGTCCTCGCCAGACTGGCGTGGGAAGTAGAGGCTGAAGGATTCGGCCACGTTGCGGCGAATCTTCCAGATACGCTCGGAGTTGGCGGGGTTGTCCGCCACATAGACCATGAAGGCACCGTGCTTCTCAAGGAAGCTGCCTATCAACTCCAACTCGTCCATCATCTGCTCGGGGTCGTTGCCATCGACGGAGATGAGGAGCATCGCACCCGCCTCCTCGTAGGGGAGGGTCTCGTTCAAGTAACGGCAGGCAGACTGGAAGGAATCGGCGTCCATATATTCAATGGAGGTGGGGGTGACGCCCGACTCCGTCATCGTGGCTGGAACGGCATTGATGGCGGTTCGGCTGTCCTTGAAAAGCACCAGCAGGTCGAACTGGTACTTGGGGCGCGGAATGACCTTGAGAATGATTTTCGTGAAAAAGCCCAACGTGCCTTCCGAGCCTGTGAAGAGCGGGAGCAGGTTGTAGCCTGTCACGTCCTTCAGCAGCTTGCCACCAACCTCCATAATGTCACCGTTCGGCAAAACCACTTCCAACCCAAGCACATAGCGTGCTGTGACTCCGTATTTGACGGCCTTGCCGCCGCCTGCGTTCTCGGCGACGTTGCCGCCGATGTAGCAGGTCTCCATGCTCATGGGATAGCCTGCGTAAAGCAGGCCGTGCGGGCGCAGGAACTCATTGATGTCATTGGCGATGACGCCTGGCTGGACGACGACCATCATGTTCTCCTTGTCCAGCTCAAGTATCTTGTTCATGCGGTCCGTGGCGATGACGATGCCGCCATAGACGGGGACTGCACCGCCCGAGAGGCCCGAGCCAGCACCGCGCGGGGTCACGGCGATGTGCTCTTCGTTGGCCAGCTTGATGACGGCTGCGACCTCCTCGGTTGATTGCGGACGCACGACGATTTCGGGCAGATGGCGGTAGTGCTTGCCTGGAATCTCGTCGTGGGAGTAAGGCTCAAGTCGCTCGGCGTCGCGGTAGATGACGTAGTTCTTTCCGCATATCGCCTCCAGTCTGGCGGCGATTTCAGGGGTGACGACAGTATATTGATTTGTCATAGCGTGCCTCCTTTGCGGAGCTTTGCATTGAGTGCGGGAACGACATCCATGATGCTGCCGACAATGGCGAGGTCGGCCAGCGAGAAGAGCTGTGCCTCGCTGTCGGTGTTGACGGCGACGATGCGCTTGGCCGTTTGCATCCCTGCCAGGTGCTGGATGGCACCTGAGACGCCCAGGCCTACATAGAGTTCGGGTGTGACGGTGCGCCCCGAAAGTCCAATCTGGCAGCTGTAGGGAAGCCAGCCACGGTCAACCACTTCGCGCGTGGCGCCAAGCGCGGCCCCGAGCAGATTTGCCAGTTCGCGGGCCATCGGGAGGTTTTCTGGCTTCTTGATGCCGCGCCCCACGACAACGACCTTCGTGGCCGCCGATAGCTCCTGGGATTCATCGACGGGGGTGGCGGAGATGAGGGTGGCGTGGGAGGTGTTCCATTCAGGCGGTGGAGTCAAACGGTGGATGGTGCCCCTGCGACCTACGACAGGTTTCGCGGGGGGAGTGGAGCGTGGGCGGACGGTCGCCATCTGCGGGCGGTGGTTCGGAGTCTTGATGGTGGCCATGATGTTGCCGCCGATGGCTGGGCGCGTCTGGAGCAGCAGCCCTGTCTCGGAGTCAATGGCAAGTTCCGTGCAGTCGGCGGTGAGGCCTGTCTGCATGCGCATAGCGGCGTAGGGGAGCCAGGTGCGGCCTGTGGAGGTGGCGCCTCCCAGCACGATTTCAGGCTGGAACTGGCGGACGGTCTCCGCCAGCGCCTCGCAATAAGGTTCTGCGCGGAACTGCGCCAGCCAGGGGGCCTCGTAGGAGACCACTTCGTCGGCCCCGCAGGCAATGAGCTTGCCCAGCTCATCCACATCCAGCCCGTCGGAGAGGACGAGCGCGCCAATCTGGCCTGGCATGAGGCGCAGGGCGCGCGTAAGCAGTTCAAAGGAAATGGGAAGCAGCCTGTGGGCGTAGGCCTCTGCTATGATGCATATCTTCATTCTTTGTCTTCTCCTTTGACGAAGGCCACGATGGTATCCACAGCCGTGTCCAGGCTGGCTTCATCCACGATTTGCAGTTTTTTGCCGTTGCGCGTGATGGATGGGTGGAAGATTTTGACGACGCGCGTGGGGGAACCGTTCAGGCCGATGGTGGCGGGATCAAGCCCCAGTTCCGCCGTGTTTTTGACGGGGACTGTGCGGCGGCGGGCCGCCATTTTGCCTTTCAGCGTGGGCAGGCCGATTTCGCCGACCGCCTTGGTGACGCTGACCAGCGCGGGCAGCGTGACGCTCCAACGCTCGATTTCGCTCTCCGTCTTGCGCTCGACTTCGATGCCGTTGTCGATCGCCTTGATTCCGCTGGCGAAAGTGACGAGGCCGAAGCCAGCAGCCGAAGCGATTTCGGGGCCGACCTGGCCCGTGTCGCCGTCAGTAGCGCGCTCGCCTGTGAGCACGAGGTCAAAGGGGCCGCAAGTTTTCAGGGCGGCGGCCAGGATGGTGGCGGTGGCCTTGGTGTCGCTGCCCGCCGCTGCGCGGTCGCAGATGAGCAGGGCTTCGTCTGCGCCTAGTGCCAACGCCTCCTTCAGGGCCTTCTCCGCGTTGGGCGGTCCCATGCTGATGGCGGTGACGGTGGTGCCTGGCTGTGCGGCCTTGAGATCCAATGCCGCCTTGAGGGCGTACAAATCCAGCGGGTTCACGATAGCCTCGTTGCCATCGCGCACCACGGTGCCTGTTTTTTCGTCCATCCGCACGGTGCGGGTGTCTGGCACCTGCTTTATGAGTAGGGCAATTTTCATGGTGGTTCCTTTCTATTTGTAGCGCTGTGCGGAGCCCGCGCATCTCCACGGCCTTGCAGCGCGGTGCGGAGCCCGCGCATCTCCACGGCCTTGCAGCGCGGTGCGGAGCCCGCGCATCTCCACGGTCCTGCAGCGCGGTGCGGAGCCCGCGCATCTCCACGGCCTTGCAG
>JAFTAC010000275.1 GCA_017458805.1 Victivallales bacterium
CTTCGAGATAGAGGAGTAGCAAGGGCGTCCTCGCCCTTGGAAGACCTTCGAGATTGAGGAGTAGCAAGGGCGTCCTCGCCCTTGGAAAAGACTGCTTTGCACTTGCAAACGCAATGATATGGAATGCGAACTGCTATTATGAGGAGCTTCAATGAAGGAGCAAAACTATGATTTCCGCCGACGCCACTGGGAGTACCACCGCAAGGGAATGCGCAACCCAGAGCGGAAACCGACTGACAACGAGGTGATGCTGAACTTCGCCTGGCGGCTGAGCTGTCAGGCGGACGCGGAGGAGCTGGTTCAAATCGCTACGAGGGATTTCCGCGACTACCTGGAGGTGAGTCAGGGGCTGTCTATTGCCATTGACGGCGCCGCCATCGCCAGGCAGTTCCAGCTGCGGCTGGCACCATTGGCGGAGCGTGGCTTCACGCTGGATGTCTCGCGTGACCGCATCGTGCTTACTGCCTCGGACGCTGCCATGCTGCTGCGTGCCGTCGTCCATGTTGAGGACATGATGAACTTGGAGGGGGCACCCGTGCTGCCGCTGGGGCATCTGGAGCGCCACCCCCTCTACCGCCGCCGCGAAGTTCATTCGGGCTGCGGCATCGACGAATATCCCGACGAGGAGCTGATGGCCCTCATTCACGCGGGGTATGACGCCATCGCCGTCATGGTCAAGGAGTTCGATGTGACGGCTGCGGGACCCTGCAACCTGAACGACATCATACGACGCGCGAAACGCCTGGGGCTGGAGGTCGCCATCTTCAACTACCTCAAGAGCTTCAAGCACCCCGACGACTCCGATGCGGAGCAGTTCTTCGACTCCATCTATGGGGAGCTGTTCAGACGCTACCCCGAGGCCGACGCCATCGGGCTTTGTGGCGAATCGCTGGAGTTCCCCAGCAAAGACCCTGCAACCACGGGCAAGCGTTTTCGGGACAGTGTCGTCGATGGCATTCCCGACACGCGCCCAAGCCCTGGTTGGTATCCTTGTTCCGACTATCCCGCCTTCATTCAGGCGATAGAGAAGGCCGTCCACAAGGTCAAGCCAACGGCGGAAGTCTGCTACAGCACCTACAACTGGGGCTACCAGCCCTTTGAGCTGCGAAAGAAATTTCTTGCAAAATTCCCGAAGCGGGTTTCCATCAGCGTCACCTTTGAGATTTTTTCGCAGCGGACGTTGGAGGGGCTGCACACACCTGTGATGGACTACACAATCTCCGCGCAGGACCCAGGCTACTACTTCACCAGCGAGTGCGCTGAGGCGCATCGCCTTGGCATCCCCATTCAAGGGAACGTGAACACGGCTGGCGTCTGCTGGGACTTCGGCTGCGTGCCATACGTGCCTGTGCCGCAGCGCTGGTACAGGCGATCGCAGCATCTTCGCAAGGCACAGGCGGAGTGGGGTGTGGATGCGCACTATGCGACCCACCACTATGGCTGGTGGAACTGCGTTGCAGCCGACATCGGCAAGTGGGCCTCCTGGCGCGAAATCAACCCCGACTGCGACGAACTCCTCGCGAAGATAGCCGTGCGCGATTATGGCAAGGAGGCTGCGCCGTTTGTACTGAAGGCTTGGGCAGTCTTGAGCGAGGCGATGAACCACTACATTGCCTCCAACGAGGATCAATATGGCCCATGGCGGGTGGGTGCGGCCTATCCCTTCATTTTCCAGCCGAACATCTCCCGCACGATGATGAACAAGGAGATACAGTTCCCGACCGCACCGCGCGCCCACTTCGGGCACCGCATCATCAAGACCTTCTACACCCCATACGAGAACGCCGACCAGACGCCTGGCTTCCTGCGCTACCCCGCCGAACTGCGTTCGCTGGAGAGGATGCTGGAACTCTGGAACCAGGGCTTGCAGCTGGTGGAGCAGGGGAGGACGGTGGCTGAACCGTTGAAGGAGGACGAGATGGAGCGGCTTTGCGCTCTGGTCCATTTCATCCGCAACTCCATTATTACGACCATTCACATCAAGCAGTGGTGGCGCGAGAACGTGGCGATGGTTGCGTGCGACAGCGCGGAAGACGCCGAGAAGCACCTGGATGCCATCGAGACCATTGCATACGCTGAGATAAAGAACGCGGAGGACACGATACCCTCCGTGGAGGCCGACTCGCGCCTGGGGTGGGAGCCCAGCATGGAGTATGTCTGCGACAAGTGGCATCTGGAGTGGAAAATCCGCCAGGTCAACGCGGCCCTCCGTGAAATCGCCGCCTACCGCAGGATGCTCCATCTGTGAAAATGGATGCATCATCAGGTTTTTTACCCTGAAAATGTTGCAAAAGCCAAAAAATGCGGGGTATGGGATTTGATATTAAGCGGAAACGGATTATATTTAAGCGAATAATTGTTGTATAATCGTGTCCAGCAATGGGCACATAGAGCCACCCATGATTGAAGGATTCAGAGCATGAAACGTACATTCCAGCCCCATTCACTTTCCCGCAAGCGCAGCATCGGGTTCCGTGCCCGCATGGCCACCAAGAACGGGCGCAAGGTTCTTGCGAACCGCCGCCGCGTTGGCCGCAAACGCCTGGCCCTCTAAGTGTTGACTTGATGGATGGTCAGGAGACACACGAGGCAGACTGCAATGGCTGGAAGGCACGGCTGAACCGCCAGGACCAGTTTGCCCTTGTGCGTGCGAAAGGCCATTCATGCGCAGGCAGATATTGCGTTGTGAACATTTTGGAAATGCCGCCTGACGGAATAGGAAGGGCGGCATTTTCAATCTCCAGAAGGTACTCGAAACTGGCTGTGGAGCGCAACCGTGCCAGGCGTCTGTTCCGCGAGGCGTACCGCCGTCTTCGTGAGCGCCTGCCTGTGGCATGGGTCGTCTTCATCCCCAGGCACAAGATGCTTTCCGCCAAACTCGACGATGTGCTGGAGGATGCCTCTCGGTCGGCGCGTTCCCTCCTAGGGGACTCCTTCAAGGAGGCTTGAGATGACAGGCTGGCTGAAGACGATTTGGCTTCTTCCACGAAAGGCTCTGTGTCAGATCATCGTGTTTTACCAGGAGTTCCTTTCACCGCTGAAGCCTCGCTGCTGCCGTTTCGAGCCGACCTGCTCGACTTACGCCAAGGAAGCGCTTATGGTTCATGGTGTGCTGGTGGGCGGTCTGCTGACGGTTTGGCGCATCCTGCGTTGCCACCCCTTCTACCATGGACCGCTGTATGACCCCGTACCCCCGAAGCGCAAGCGGGACGGGTGATTTCATTACCTTGATATTATTGCCATATAGATATAATGAAAAGTAAAAGCAATTATGACAGTGTGACCTGGATTGGCGTGGGCGTATCCCTGCTCGCGTTTGTGCTTATATTCTATTTCAGGCCAGGCGTGCCGAAGAACCTGCCCCAGGAGGCTGAACAGCCAGCCGAGCAGGTCGCCGAAAACGGCGTGGCAGAACAGCCTGCGGCGACTGCCAATGAGACGGTTCCTGGCGCTCCGTCTGTCCCTCCGTCTGTCCCCGTTCAGGGAACGCAAGGCCAGGCTGCTTCGCAGCTGTACGGCGAGGTGGGGATGCCCCACCCCAAGACAGAGACGGCAGTGTGCCGTCTGGTCCAGCAGGATGGCCTGAAGGCCGATGTGGCGGAGGACGGCAGCGGCATTCTCTCCATCACCCTTGAACAATACCTTCAGGAGCTTCAGAAGAAGCCTGATGACAAGGCTGAGCCAGTCAAACTTGCCAACTACGACTATCCATTCCTGTCCCTGACGACACCTGGCGTTCTTGCTTCGCAGGAGGCAAAGAGCGACGGTGAGCGTACCTTCCTCCTCACACGTATGAGCGAGGACGGCAAGCTGAAGGTGACGGAGAGCTGGACGGCCATGGAAGGGCGCCCCTACGAACTGGAGTACAAGGTCCAGATTAGCAATCTCTCCGAGGAAGCTGTTATGCTGCAGGGCTACAAGGTGGAAGGCTCTGCGATGCCGACTTCGGTGACGCCCGAGCGGAAGGCGGGGCGCGGGGAATCGTCGGGTGGTCTCAGCATCTTTACGAACGGCAAGACAAAGGACTTCAATCTGAAGGCTCTTGCCAAGATGAAGCCCGAGGAACGCGCGTCGCTGGCAACCACGATGTGCAGCTGGGCGGGCGTCCATTCCAAATACTTCCTCATGGCGTTCTGGCTGAAGGATTCTCCGTTTGCAGGCGTTGAGTGCGCGGCGGTTCCAAGCGAATACCGCGAGGGGGTTGAGACCAGACCTGAGGCGCGCTACCACGTCAGCGCCATTTTGCCGACTGTTTCGTTGGAAGCGGGCAAGACCCAGGAGTGGACGGTGACCGCATACGCGGGCCCCAAGATGTTCGAGCGTCTCTGCGATTTCGGCAATGGCCTGGAGTCGGTCATGGAGATGGACCGCTTCTTCTTCTGGCGTCCAGCCTGGATGCGTTGGATTAGCCGTATCCTTCTTCGCTTGCTGGTGAAAATAAGCCAGTTGTTCCCGTCGAGCATCGGCTACGGCATGGCAGTCATCCTCCTCACGATTCTTGTCAAGATCATCTTCTGGCCGCTGTCGCACCGCAGCACGGTTTCCATGCGCAAGATGCAGGCGCTGAAGCCTGAACTGGACGAAATCCGCGCCAAGTACAAGGACGACCCGCAGACGATGTACCGCAAGCAGCAGGAGCTCTTCAAGAAGAACAATGTGAGTCAGCTGGGCGGCTGCCTCCCGATGCTGCTGCAGATCCCTGTTTTCTTTGCCCTGTTCAACACCTTCCGCAACGCCATCGAGATGCGGCACGCCTCCTTCCTGTGGGCCTACGACCTGTCGATGCCCGACACGTTGAGCTTTTCGCCCGAGGCGCTTCCCATCCGCCCGCTGGCCCTGCTCATGGGACTGACGATGTATTTCCAGCAGAAGATGACTCCGAACCCCGACCCGCAGCAGGCGAAAATGATGAGCTTCATGACCATCTTCTTCATGGTGCTATTCTACAGCATGCCCTCCGCGCTGACCCTGTACCTCTCCGTCAGCTATGTGCTGGGCATCCTGCAGACATATTTGACGAACAAGCTGGTGCCCCCCGTGGCACCCGCTCCTCAGACGACGCAGAAATAACGAATTTGTGGAGCGTTTTTCTCCACATCAACCGCAGCACATAATTGGATGCAAACAATGACGGAAGCAACAGAAAACGCTGATAGCCAAGGCGTTGAGAAAAAGGATTTTTCGGAGACGGCAGTTCAGACACTGACAAAGATGCTGGAGATGCTGGACGTGCAGTCACAGGTGACCCTTTCGGGGGTCGAGGGCGAGAACAAACTGCTTGTCGCCAGCGAGGATGCGGGCAGGCTCATTGGCAAGCACGGGCAGACGCTTGAGTGCCTGGAGCTCATCCTGAACCGTATCATCAGCAACATGGAGGAGAAGGGGCGTGTGCCGTGGTTCACCATCGACGTCGA
>JAFTAC010000003.1 GCA_017458805.1 Victivallales bacterium
AAGTTGTCCACTGCAGGCGGAAGCCCCTCGACATGGGGAAGACGGCGAAACTCATGGTTCTTGGCGAACCACTCCAACCCCTTCAGACGGAAGGGGGCCTGCGTGGGGTCATGCCACACAATGCCGTCCGAAACCGCCTTATCGGCGGCCATGTTCTTGTCCAGCTTTCCAATATCCATCTTCTCTCCTTTTTCAGCGGCCAGCAGGCACAAGCCACACACAAACAGGGAAATAGCAATACAGCTTCTCATGGCAACTCCTTGACCTCAGCACTGTTGGGCTGCACCGTAACCTTTCCTAAACGTTCCACATCAAAGACCATGGGCTTCGAGATGAAGTTCAACAGGGTCGCCAGCTGCTTCCCGTCCTTCTCATGGACAAATGTGAGATATTGCTCAGGCTTCGCATCGACTTTGATGGTCACCTTGTCGTTGTCCAGCCTGCCATCCAGGTAGAAGCGCTCGTAGGTGCGGATAATGCGAGCAGCACGCGCCATGGCAGTCAAGGCGGTGGCCTCGATGCTCAAACCAGGCCAGATGCTGTAGCAGGTGTGTCCCATGGCTCCAAAAAGGATTGCCTTCTGGTAAATCTGCTCGGGAGACAGACATTCGGATGGCGAGGTGTAGTTCCCTGAATTGAGGTTGGAGCGGGAAATGAGCGATGCCTGGCAGATGGGCTTCTTCAGATGCTGGCTGGAGAGCAGCGTCTGGTCGTATGCAGCGCGGCCATTGACGTGGTAGAGCGACAGCATGCTGCAATCATAGTGCCTTTCATTTCGACGCACATCCTTCGGGATGCTGAAGAATCTGTCATTCAACGCCTTTTCATCGTTGTAGGGGAAGACATACGTGTAGTCCCAGACCTCTACGTTCGGCCCGACCTCCTTGAACGCCCTGACCATCATCTTGGTCCACCGTTCGCAGGTCTCCGTCCAGAAGGCTGCCCACTGGGGCCTATAGTCCTTGAGAATCTCCTCTGCAGTCGGCGTGTGGTCCAGGTTGTTCTCCTTGCGGAACTCTCCAAGGCAATAGTCACAGAAGCAGAAATTGGCAGGCGCACTCCAGGGCTCGTAGTCCATCATCGCTACAGAGACCAGTTCAGGATGCAACTGCTTTTCCACAATTGACTTGTAGATTTCGTATGCTTTTGGATTGTCAACCATCTGGCGATCGCAAAGCCTGTTATCGTCCGCCTTGCCCTCCTTGTTGACGGCGCGTGGAATGACACCATCAAAGACACGTCCCCACTTGGAAGCGCGCGTGGGTCCGTCCCAAAGGTCAATGGAGAAAAGCTTGAAGCCGTACTCGTTCTTCAGGATGCTGTCCAGTCTCAGCTGCTCTTCATCGCCAGATGCGAAAAGTCCCTTGCCCGTCAAACCGACGCGTTTGTAGAGTTCTGCAAAGCGGCGCATGTTCTTCTCGCTGTAGTTGAATACCGACAGCCAACTCATATAGTAGAAGCGGCCTTCGGGCATGGGGGGCAATGGCGGAATCACCTTCAGAAGGAAACTGTCGTCATACATCACCTGCTCGCCGTCCAGCGCCGCCCATGTCACACTGCCTTCCGTGAAGCCTTCTGGCAGTTTGAAAAGGCACTGCATGATCTTGCGCTGTTTTGCCTTCTCCTGGTCTATCTCAAAGGCGAAGAGGTATTCAAGGCGACCATCGGGCAACTCCTTGCGCGAAAGCAGCGTGCGCGTCTCATCAACCCGCTGCTCTTCGAAATCGACACCTTTCGGGAAGGTGAGACGCAGACGGGGCTTCGCGCCCTTCATGATATAGAGCATGAACTTTGCATCGACTGGCATTCCCTCGAAGGCATGCAAGGTCTTGATGCCGCCAAAGTGCCTCTCGTTTCCCTCCACGGGCTCCACCAGGGCGTTAATAGTGCACTTGACAATCTTTGTGTTCGCGTCTGGCTTCGGAGCAATATCGGCACTGGAGGCCAACACAAGCTCATCCAGTCCGCCGTTCATCGGGTAGGCATGTTTGACAAGGGGATAGTTGCCGATGGTAATGGTCTGCCCTGTCGCGGCGATTTTCTTGATGGAGACCTTGCCGGACTTCAGCAGTTCGCCGTTTTCGGTGATAGACCACTCGCCCTTGTTGTACTGAAGTTCGAACAGTCCCCAGCTGCGCAGCGGAACGTTTGAATCCGCTATGACACGCTCCACGCTGAGCCCGTCCGCAAAATCCACCATCCATTTTCCGCCGACGTTGAGGATGGCAAAACCAAGTTTGCCAACATCATGCTTGTTACCAATGAGATACTGGCGCGAATGGTTTTCGAGACGGAAATAGAAGCGGACGTAGAAGGTCTCTGTTTCGGGCATTTTGAACTTCGACATCTCTGCATAACTCTGAAGAAGCGGGAAGAAGTAGAGGGCTTTCCCCACGACACCCTGCTTGTGGTAGCGCTCGGGGTTCGTCGTCTCTGGGGTGTCGTTGTCCCTTGATGCAGCGGGATAATACTGCCCGTCGCATTTTCCCGCGCTGTCCTTGATTGAAGCCGAAGCGTCCTCAAAGGAGTAATGTACGCAAAAACTCTCCGCCAGTGTTGCAAACGCCAGCAGCAAGCACAAACAAATCACAACTCGCCTTTTCATTGCCATCCAATCT
>JAFTAC010000276.1 GCA_017458805.1 Victivallales bacterium
GGTTCTAGAGGTTCTAGAGGTTCTAGAGGTTCTAGAGGTTCTAGAGGTTCTAGAGGTTCTAGAGGTTCTAGAGGTTCTAGAGGTTCTAGAAGAAAATCGGAGAAAAACTACTATGAAACAACTACATCTTTTCACTTTTTTGTGTCTTCTCTCGATTATGGCGTTTGCCGACCGCCCGATGGCGCTGGTCATCATGTTGGACGGGCAGCGTGCCGACAGCATAGAGAACCTCTATATGCCGACATTGCAGGCACTTCGTGCAGGCAAGTGGCAGCCTGGCTACAACTGCGCCTGGTCCGACAGCGCGTTGACCATCCCCGACGCCCGTCCCTCCAGCGCCGCCAACCACACCGCCATTGCCACTGGCGTCACGGCCACCAAGCACAACGTCTTCAACAACAGCGAGTTTCAAAAGGGAAAATACGACGAGTGGCCAACCTGGCTGACACGCCTCAAAAAGGCAAAGCCCGAGATGAAAACCCTTTTCATGTACTCCTGGAAGCCAGATGAACAACTGGGACCCGTGGAAGGCGTGGAATTCAAGCACGGTTCCGATGTCAACAACGGCCAGGAGCTCGCCGCCAGACTGGCCACCGCAGAGGCTCCAGACGCAACCCTGCTCTTCATTGACATCCCCGACAGCGGTGGCCACGGCACTGGCTTCTACCCATACGGCACGATGTACAGGCGCTACTCCTACATTACGGACGGTATCATCAAGGGGCTTCTGGACGCCATCGCGAAGCGCCCGACATTCCAGAGCGAAGACTGGCTGATTGTCGTTACCGCCGACCACGGCGGCTATGCCAAGTCCCACGGGATGTGGGGCGGCCAGGCGACGACGATTCCCTTCCTGGTGGCGAGCAAGCACGTCCAAAACGGCCGTCTAGCAGGCGTGCCAGGCAACCTGGACGCCGCCCCCACCGCCCTCGATCACTTCGGCCTCTACAGCAAGGAGCTGAATCTGGATGGTGTGCCGAGGGGCAAGGAGCTTGCCAAAGACCAGCCACGCCCGCTGAAGGAAGGGCTGGCTGCTTACTTCACCTTTGATGAGAAGAAAGAGCCCGTAAACCACGCTGGCACGGAAATAGTCGCGAAGCTCTTTGGCGAAAAAACCACCTCCGCTGAAAAGCGCGATGGCTTCGCAATGGGCTACTTGCATGTTGAAAGCGATGTCAAAACCGAAGAAGTGGAGGAAAACGGTGTCAAAACCGAAAAGAACACCCGTATTCCCGCTGGCGCAGTGCTTGAAGGCACCGAGAAGCTGAACCTTGAGGCAGGACGCTGCTTCACCGTCACCGCCTGGGTGCGCATGCCAACTGCCCCGCAAATCGGCGACCCGCTCATCCTTGGCAACAAGGACTGGCACGGCGGTAGCCGACCTGGCTTCGCGCTTATCGCCGCCCGCAAGACAGACCGCGCAAAGGCCCCAGGCGTCTGCCTCAACTACGCCCGATCTGGCGATGCAACACGCACCGACATGGGCACCTTCGATGTTGAACCTGAAAAATGGACCTTCTACGCCCTCACCTTCACCCCCAATGGCACCGCCTACCTCTTCCAGGGGCACGAAGACGGCGAACTCTATTGGATAATCGACCATGCGGAAGATGCCGTTATCGCCACTGAGATGCCCTGGTGCCTCGGCCAGGACGGCACCCGCGAATACCCCAACTCCTTCAATGGCGACATCGACGACTTCGCCATCTGGACACGCTCCATGACCACCACCGAAATCCGCACCATCTTCGAGGCAGGCCGCAAGGGCCTCACCCTCGCAGACCTGCTAAAGTAACCTGTTCTGTGCGCGGCACTTCAGTGCCGCGTATCTGCCCGAGCACTTTTCCCCCAGCGCTAAAGCACTGGGCACAGAACAGGTACAGAAAAATGCCCATGCTCCTTGAAAACTCGGCTTTCCTGTATATCTTATATGCAAAGAGCATACCAAAAAAATAAAAGATACACGAAATGCCGAAGGAACTCATACTAAATAACGGGCGGGAACGCTCCCTGTTGAGACGCCATCCGTGGATATTCGACGGTGCGGTGGCCGCTGTTTCAGGTGCGCCGCTGCCTGGCGACACAGTGGAGGTCTATTCCTTTGAGGGAAAATGGCTTGCACGCGCCTCCTACTCGCCCGTCTCCAAAATCCGCGCACGTGTGTGGACGTTTGACCAGAACGAGCCTGTTGACCAAGCCTTTTTCGACAGACGAATTGATGCGGCAACCGCCTATCGTTCGCGCCTTGCCATCCATGGGCAAACAGACACGTGGCGGCTTGTCCACGGCGAGGCGGATGGCCTGCCAGGATGCGTCATCGACCGCTATGGCGACTTTGTCGTGTGCCAGTTTCTGTGTGCGGGAAGCGAAGCCGCACGGGAGATGATAGTCGCCTCGTTGAAGCGCGACAGCTCGATACGCGGCATCTACGAGCGGTCCGACACCGATGCGCGAGAGCGGGATGGCCTGCAAAGCCGCTGCGGACTGCTCTGGGGCGAGGAGCCGCCAGAACTCTTCACCATCCATGAAAACGGCGTCCAGTACCTTGCAGATTTACGGAATGGCCACAAGACAGGCTTCTACCTTGACCAGCGCGAAAACCGTGCATCGCTCCCCTTCTGTGGCGGCGCCGACGTACTCAACTGCTTCTGCTACACAGGCGGCTTTGGGCTTCGCGCCGCCAAGGAAGGTGCCAAAAGCGTCACGCAGGTGGATTTAAGCGCACCTGCGCTGGAACTTGCCCAGCGCAACGCCGCACTCAACGGGTTTGACGATGCCCTGTTCACCTATACGAAGGCCGATGTTTTCGAGCAGCTCCGCAAATACCGCGACATGGGGCGGCAGTTTGACGTGGTCGTCCTTGACCCGCCCAAATTCGCTGAGACCCCGAAGCAGCTGGAGAAGGCGGCACGCGGCTACAAGGACATCAATCTACTTGGCACGAAGCTCACCCGCCCAGGCGGCTTCCTCCTCACTTTCTCCTGCTCAGGCGCCATGACGCCTGAACTCTTCGCAAAAATCGTCGGCGACGCAGCCCGCGACGCAGGCCGTACCGCCAGAATCGTCAAGGTCTTGGGGCAGGCCCCAGACCACCCTGTCACCTTGGACTTCCCCGAAGGGCGCTATTTGACGGGGCTTCTGCTGTCACTGCCATAGGAATACCACGACGATGACGCAGCAGATGACACTATCGCAGGGGCTTCAGACCCGCCAGGAACAAAACCTGACCCCGCAGCAGATTCAGACGATGAATCTGCTTCAGAAGCCTTCGCTTGAACTGGAGCAGGAACTTACCCAGAAAATGGAGCTGAACCCTGTGCTGGTAGTGGAAAACCATCGAGAGATAACGATTGGCGACCCGCTTGAAGACGCCAATGCACGTTCGGACCGCAACGAGGAGCTGGTTGCACAGGCCATCGAAAACGACGAAAACAACTGGGAAGCGGCTATCGTCAATAGCGATTCCCATAACGACGAGCCCATGGACTATGACCCAGGCAACAACTGGGATGCAGACCGTGAGGAACGCTATAGGCATTTCGTCGATTCCCAGACGCGCCCTGTCTCCTTCCAGGAGGCTCTGATGGAGCAGCTGCGCGATGCCGTCAACGAGGAAAAGCAGCCGCGCCTTTTCCGCGCCTGCCTGGAGGTGCTGGGGAACTTGGACAAAAACGGCTGGCTCGACGCCACCGACGAGCAAATCGCCAATGGCGCTGAGGTGACGGCGGATACCGTTGCGCGCGCCATCAAGGTCGTCCACTCCTTCACCCCTGCGGGCCTGGCCGCCCGAGACCTGCGAGAGTGCCTGCTGCTCCAGCTGGAGCGCAGCCGCGAAAAGGGCAGCATCGCCTGGGACATCGTCGATAAACACCTGGGAGACCTTGAGCGCAACCGCATCCCGTTGATAGCCGAAGAGGTTGACGCGGACATCTCTGAAGTGAACGAGGCCATTGAACGCATTAAACTTCTCGATCCCAAGCCTGGCAGAGCCTTGGACAACACCGAGGCTCCGCACATCATAGCCGACTTCAAGGTTGTCAAGCGTCTTGACGGCCATTGGGATGTGGTGCCAAATGATTTTGCATTCCCCGATGTGAGCATCGATGAATATTATGTTGACCAGCAGAAGGATAAAAGCATATCGGCAGATTACCGCGCGTACCTTCGCAAGATGATTGACGATGCGAATATCCTGATACAGCAGCTTGACTTCCGCAAAACGACCATTGAAAAGGTGGCCGTCTGCATTGTCGCCCACCAGATTGAATTCTTCGAGCGGGGGCAGAAGTACTTGAAGCCCATGAAGATGTCCGACATAGCGGATGAACTGGACGTCCACGAGACCACCATCAGCCGCGCTGTTGCAAACAAGTACCTTGGAACGCCATACGGCATTTTGGAGTTCAAGTACTTCTTCAGCACGGGCTACTCCAGCAACGAAGGCGAGGAGGTTTCCAACCGCGTTGTGCAAAATAAGATACGCGAGTACATTGACGCAGAGAACAAGGCAAAGCCGCTCTCCGACCAGAAGATAGCGGACATGCTTGTGCGGGATGGCTTCAATGTCGCACGGCGTACCGTCGCCAAATACCGCGAGGCGGCTGGCCTAGGGGCCGCAAGCCAGCGGAAGATTCATTCATAAGAGGTTACCATGCAGTATCTAATCCAAGGGGTTTCCCTTTATCTGAACTTGTTTTTCCTGCTGACGCCCTTCTTCGTGCTGGGGGTTTTCATCACCATCACCGAAGGAGCAGAGACGCATCTGAAACGCAAATTGGCGTTCCGCATCGCGCTGGGGGCCAGCGCCGTCACGCTGTGCATCTTCTGGGGAGGTGGCTTCATTATGAAGTTGTTTGGCATCACGGTCGATGCCTTTCGCGCAGGGTCTGGCGTGCTCCTTCTGCTCACTGCCGTCTCTCTGGTGCTTGAAAAGGCGCAGGAAAAGCGCGAAACAGCGACGGACAAGCTGCTTGATCTGGCCGTGGTCCCCATGGCGGTGCCCATCACGGCAGGTCCAGCCACGCTGGGTACGCTGATGGTGTGGGGCACCTCCACGCCCGATGTAGAAACCAGGCTGGTGACAGCCATCGCCATCGTGCTGGCATGCTTCTCCATCGGCGGCATGCTCGCCATATCGGACAAAATCAACAACGTTCTGGGCCACGCCAACATCACCATCCTCAGCAAAATCACGGGACTGATCCTCAGCGCCATCGCCTTGCAGATGATTGTGGTCGGCGCCAAGAACATCTGGATGCAGTGATGGGAGGGGACAAAGGCAAAGTCGGCTTCTGCGCGCTGGCGGACAAGGTCAACAAGGCCTTCCGCTTCATAGCGCGTAGCATGCGCATCAAGCTGGGGCTCTTTCTGCTGGTCATCAACGTCCCCTTCGGCTATGGCGGGGCCGCCATCGGCGTCCTGCTGGCAGGTGCGTTGAACAACCATTTCTGGCTGAAATGCGGCACAGCCGCCTACATCCTCTCATGGGTGATGCTCGGTGCAGCCACCATCCTGCTCGGCAGGGACACCAAAAACTTCGCAACCAATATCGTCAGGCGCAAATGGCGCGCCTGGAGGAAAATGAGACAAGGAGCATAGACTATGGACATCAAGAAGGCCATCGACACGCTGCGCAAGGAGAAGAAGGCTGTCATTTTGGCGCACACCTATCAGCCGCCAGACATCCAGGCCATCGCGGACTTTGTCGGCGATTCATACGGCTTGAGCGTGAAAGCCTCCCAAATTGAGGACGCGGAACTGATTGTCTTCTGCGGTGTGCGCTTTATGGCGGAGACCGCCGCTATCCTGAACCCGAACAAGCGGGTGCTGATGCCCGATGCAGATGCAGGCTGCCCCATGGCAGACATGATTGACGCCAAGCAGCTTGCGGAGTTCAAGGCGGCCCACCCAGGCGCGCCCGTCGTCTGCTATGTCAACTCCACCGCTGAGGTGAAGGCAGGCAGCACGATATGCTGCACCTCCTCCAATGCCGTCAAGGTGGTAAAGTCCCTTGGCAATGTCCCTGAAATCCTCTTCGTGCCCGACCAGTACCTAGGGCGATTCGTGGAAAAGCAGCTGGGGCGCAAGCTGGTGCTATGGAACGGCTGCTGCCCCATACACAGGGCGCTTGAAGCGGACAGCATCGCGACCGCCAAGCAGACGCACCCAGGCGCAAAGGTGATGGTGCATCCTGAAACCCGCCCAGAGGCGCAAGCCGCCGCCGACTACGTCCTTGCCACAGGCCAGATGATTGACCTCGTCAAGGCGCAGCCACAGGGCGACTACATCGTCGGCACCGAGCGAGGCATCCTACACGCCCTGCAGAAGGCCGCCCCCGCCTCCAATTACTTCCCCATCGAGCCCCCGCTCATCTGCGGCGACATGAAGAAGACCACTCTGGAGAAGCTCCTGAACTCGCTCGAAACCGAAACCACCCAAGTCACAGTTCCCCCCGAGGTCGCTGCAGGCGCACTCAAAGCCATCCAGGCAATGCTGGCACTATAAAAATAACAGCCGCTCCTTTAGAATGCGCGGAAACACTTGAGCGCGCGGAAACACAAAAAGAAAAAACCATGAACACCTACACACAATCTTTCAGCATACGGTATTCGGAGCTCAACCGCAACGGGCTCCTGAAGGACGAGGCCTTTTTCGACATTTTCCAGGAGGTCGCAAGCCGCCATGCAGAGCAGTTGGGGTGCGGTTTTGGCACGATGGGCAGCCTGACATGGGTGCTGTCGAAAATACGCATCCAGGTGCTGCGCACGCCTGGCAAAGGAAGCACTGTCACGGTGAAAACCTGGCCCAGCGGGTTCAACCGCCTCTATGCGACACGCGAAGGCCTCTTCGCAGACGGCGACGGCGAGCTAGCCCGCGTCACCAGCTACTGGCTGCTCATTGACCTGAAGACGCTGCGACCCAGCGTCTGCCCGATGCCCTGCCGTGCCCCATACCCGACAACGCGGAGCTGCCCAGGTACTTTGACCTTACCTCAAAGGCAACAAAAACCACTGGCGGAAACCCGATTGAGTCCAGAGTGGCGGAGCACGAAATCGACGTGAACCAGCACCTGAACAACGCACGCTACTGCAGCCGCATCAGCGACTGGCTCGCATTCGTGACAGGCCGCACACCGCGCATCACAGACATCTCCGCAGCCTTCCTGCATGAAACCCAGGTCAACACACTCCTGACCACCAGCGGCCAACTCGACGACCAGGGCAATTTCCAAGCGGCGATTTCAAGCATACAACCAGACGGGACAGAACTCGTCCATTTCACAGCCAACGGCACCATAGCATAATTCGATAAAGGAGGGAGGGGAAGAAACCATGAGTGAAAACAGCAATAAACGCGCCACGCGCAACATGTTCTCCAGTTCGGTGGGCATCCTGGCAAGCCGTGTCACAGGGATGTTGCGCGACATCGCCATGACCCACTACTGGGGCGGGACGGGAGCCGCGCAGGCCGCCTTCTATACAGCGTTTTTTCTGCCGAACCTATTCCGCAGCCTCTTTGGCGAAGGGGCCTTCACGGCGGCCTTCCTGCCCTCCATCGCCTCGAAACTGGAGCAGAAGGACAAGGAGGGGGCGTGGCGGCTGGCCGAGCGCACCATCTCCATCCAGATGATTTTCCTGGCGGCGATAGTCCTGCTGGTCTCCGCAGTCAGCCTGCTTCTCTATTTCATCATGGGTGCTGACTTCTTCAGCGAAAAGTACTCCCATGTCCCGCTGACCTTCAAGATACTGCCGCTCTTGATGCCATACGCCTTTCTCATCTGCTCAACGGCCTCCTTCGCGGCGGTGCTGAACGCCCTGCGCAACTTCGCCATACCCGCCTTCAACCCCGTTATTTTCAACATCGTGGAAATCCTCTCCGTCGGCGGGCTTTACTTCACCTTGAAGAACGACGACCCGAAGGCGCTCATCATCTTCTGCTTCTGCATCCTGCTGGGTGGCGTGCTTCAGATGCTCTCCCTGATGCTAGTCTGCCGCCGAAAAGGCTTCTGTTTCCATTTCCGCCCCGTCTGGAAAGATGAAGAGGTGCGGGCGGTCCTGAAGAAATTCGTGCCTGGCACCGTCGGTGCTGGCGTCAACCAAATCAACCAGTGCATCGACAAGGTGATGGTGAACTGAGTTGGCAAGGTCGCCATCTCGGGCATCGAACTGAGCCACCGCCTCGTCTATCTTCCCGTCGGCATCTTCGGCGTGGCCATCTCAAGCGTCTGCTTGACGGACATGTCCCGCGCTGCCGCCAACCATGACAAGGCCGCGCTGACGGAGAGCCTGGAGCACGCACTGCGGATGGTGCTGTTCCTGAGCATCCCCTGCGCCGTGCTCTTCGGCGTGCTGGCCGACCCTTTCGTGCGGCTGCTGTTCCGACACGGAGCCTTCAATGACGAGGCGGTGCGCTCCTGCGTCTATGCCCTGCTTTTCTACATCCCAGGCATCCCCGCGTTCTGCGCCGCAAAAGTCGCCCTGACCCCCCACTACGCAAACCACGACGTCAAGACGCCTGTCCGCATCTCCATCGTGTGCGTCCTGCTGAATCTGGTGCTCAACCTCTCGCTGGTCGTCTTCCTGCGCCATGGGGGACTGGCGCTCTCCACCAGCATCTGCTCGTGGGTGAATGTCATCACACTTATCACGCTTGCCCGCAAGTACACCTCCGACTGGACGCCCAAGGGCGTCATCATCGCCGCCCTGCGCATCCTGCTCGTGTCCCTGCTGAGCGGAGCAGTGGTATTGGGGCTTCTTCACCTCCTGCCACGCCTGTTCGACATCAACGGGCTTCCCACCCTCTGGGCCTCCGCCATCCGCGTGGTCCTCGGCGGTTCCATCGGCTGGCTCTGCTATCTAATCCTCTCCTGTCGCTCCCCTGAATGCCGCAGCCTGCTTGCGCCTTTGATGAGGCGAATGGCACGATAATCCCCTTTTTTGCTCCTAGCGGGTTGTTTTTGACAAAAAACAGGGTATAATAATAATGAGGAAAAGGAAAGTCATTCACAAACAACCATATAAAGGAACATCATGAAAAAAAGATTCACCCTGATTGAGCTTCTGGTGGTCATCGCCATCATCGCCATTCTGGCGGCCATGCTGCTACCCGCCCTGAGCAAGGCACGGGAGAAGGCGCGCGCCATCTCCTGCACGAACAACAGCAAGCAGATCATGCTGGGCATTCTGCAGTATGCCATGGACAACGGCGACTGCCTCCCCTTCCTCCAGTACAAGATATCCTCCGGCACGGAAGGCAATCGCTACTACAATGTTGACAACAGCAACTTCAACACCATCTACTGGTTCAGTGCCGCCTACCTTTACGTTGGCGATGTGAAGCCGTTCATGTGCCCGTCGTCCACCAGCTACCACACCAAGTCCAACTACCGCGGTGCCTATTCCACGAAGGCTGCAGGCATGCCCTACGTTGCCTATTACGATTACCCGAAACTGGCTCCCCAGAGTGCCCACAGGACGCCTTCCCAGACCTCCTACTTCGGCTGCGGCAACGACTACCTCAACAAGGACTTCCCGTTCGCCTACAACAGCACCGACGCCGCCACTTCCTACTGGGTGAACGACGACAGCGGCAGACCCAAGAACGGCGCACTGGCCGTCACGCACAACAACGGCTCCAATTTCGGCATGCTGGACGGCCATGTCGAGGCCCGCAAGCTCGACTTCTTCCGTCAGCCGCCCACTCTGAACAGCTCCAATGAAATCAGCCGCTTCTGGGCCTACTACAACGCTGGCAAATAAGCTCCTTCTTTCGGAAGCAATTGCCTCCTAAAAACTAAATGCAACTAGCAGGCGAGAGTTTGTCTCCACGCCTGCTTTTTGTGCCATGGGTGTATATGATATGCAATGCCTCACTGACGGATATCGTGCGAATTCCAAGGTCTCATTGATGAATATAC
>JAFTAC010000277.1 GCA_017458805.1 Victivallales bacterium
CAGTGTTCACTTGCATCTTGCCCTTTGCATGGATATATTATCTATGTGAGTAAAAAACTAACCACTAACCACTAACCACTAACCACTAACCACTAACCACTAATCCATGGACACATCCAACCAGCATCGTATTCAGTGTGACTACTTGATCATCGGCTCGGGCCTGGCGGGCCTGACTGCCGCCTTGCAGGCGGCGAAGCACGGTCAGGTGATTGTTGTCACCAAGGCGACCGCCGAACAATGCAACACACGCTATGCGCAGGGCGGCATCGCATGCGTCGTCGATCACGACGACACCTTCGAGGCGCACATCGCCGACACGCTAACTGCTGGTGCGGGACTCTGCCACCCCGATGTGGTGCGAGACATCGTAAAAGCGGGGCCCGCTCGCATGCGCGACCTGGAGGAACTCGGCCTCCGCTTCACACGCCGCGGCGAGGTGCGCGAGACCCACAGCCAGGAGGAGGCCAACCAGTTCGACCTAGGGCGCGAAGGCGGCCACTCCGCACGGCGCGTCCTCCACGCAGGCGACATCACGGGACGCGAGGTCAGCGAGGTGCTTCTGGCGCGTTGCCGCGAGAACCCGAACATCACGATACTCGAATACCACCTGGCCGTCGATCTTATCACCAGCCGCCACTTCGACTGGCGCAGCGAAAACGCCTGCTATGGTGCCTACGTCATGGACACGCGCACCAATGTCATCAAAACCTTCCTGAGCACCTTCACCTACCTGGCTACAGGTGGCGCTGGCAAGGTTTACCTCTGCACCTGCAACCCCGACGTTGCTTGCGGCGACGGTATTGCAATGGCCTACCGCGCCAGCGCCGAAATCGCGAACATGGAGTTCTACCAGTTCCACCCGACGATTCTCTACCACCCGCACGCCAAATCCTTCCTCATCAGCGAAGCGGTCCGCGGCGAAGGGGCCGTGCTGAAAATCCGCAAAAACGGCCAGCTGGTGGAGTTCATGCAGAACTACCATCCGCTCAAGAGCCTGGCCCCCCGCGACATTGTCGCCCGCGCCATCGACAACGAACTAAAGCGGACGGGCGAGGAGTGCGCCTACCTGGACATCACCCACAAGTCCGAGGAGTTCCTGCGCAAGCGTTTCCCCAACATTTTCAACGAGTGTCTGAAGTTCGGCGTCAACATGGCGCATGATCCGATACCCGTCGTGCCAGCTGCGCACTACTGCTGCGGCGGCGTGCGGACGGACGTCAACGGCGTCACCACTGTCAAAGGGCTCTACGCCATCGGCGAAGTGGGCTGCACGGGGCTGCACGGGGCCAACCGCCTCGCCAGCAACAGCCTGCTGGAGGCCGCTGTCGTCGGCTACAACGCCGTCATCCACAGCCTCACGGCTGAGAAGCCCGCGCCCCTGGCCGATCCCACCATCATCCCCGACTGGCAGTCGGGCGACGCCGTCAGTTCCGACGAGCAGATTGTCATCACCCACAACTGGGACGAAATCCGCCGCTTCATGTGGGACTACGTCGGCATCGTCCGCACACGCAAACGTCTTGAACGCGCCAAGAACAGGATACGCCTTATCCGTCAGGAAATCGAGAAGTACTACTGGAATTTCCTGCTTACCTCGGATGTCATCGAACTGCGCAACCTCGCCTCAGTCGCGGAGATGATCATCGACTGCGCCATGGCGCGCAAGGAGAGTCGAGGCCTTCACTACAACCTGGACTACCCCAAGTACAAGGAAGGCGACATCCCCATGGACACCATCATTCGACGCCCCCTCAAACCAACCATCCGCATGGACAAAATCAACTGAGGCAGACTGGCATTTTTTTCTCCCTAATTCAATAATTGCTTCCAGATTGCGTTTGTTGTAGTGACGACGCCAATGATTGAATCAATCAAAACGAAAAGAGCGCCCCACACAATAACACAGGAGAACACAACTATGAAGAAACTGCTTGCAATTCTGATGATGGCTACCGGAACAATGCTTCTCGCGCAGGATGCAGAAGCCCCCAAGGGACCTAGAGGCGGAAGGCCTGGTATGGGACCTGGCGGCGGTGGCATGCGCCCGCCCCAAGTGAACCCGGAACGTTTCGACAACCAGGTCAAAGGCCTGATGGCACAGTATGATGCCAACCAGGACGGTGTGCTTGACGCCGATGAGAGGGCTACCGCTGAAAAGGAACTCGACATGAACGAGCTTCGCAAGAAGATGATGATGGTCAGGACCTTCACCCTCTTCAAGGCCCTTGACGAGAACCAGGACGGAAAACTCTCCCCCGAAGAGAAGGAAAAGCTTCCTGAAAAGAGCCGCGAAATCGGCTTCGGCGGAATGGGCGGCGGACGCCCAGGCATGGGTCCTGGCATGGGACCTGGCAGAGGTGAAGGCGGTCGTCCCCCGCGCCGCGGTGACGGCCCCCGCAAGGGCGGACAAGGCAGACCGCACGGTGAAGGCGAGCCCGACGGCGACGGCAATCCCCCGCCCCCACCGCAAGACTAAAACCCCTTGACGACTGTGAAAAAGCGCCTCCATAGAACTTGGAGGCGCTTTTTTTGTCTTTGCAAGGTTTGTTCTCTAGCAGGAGAGGCATGGCACGACCATGG
>JAFTAC010000278.1 GCA_017458805.1 Victivallales bacterium
ATTACACAGATTACACAGATGCGAAGTGCCGCTCGAGCGGCACTTCGCGGTTCATTTTTGCCGTCCCCCAATAAATACCCCGTTTTCAGCCGCGTTTTAACGCGGCTGAAAACATCTGTGTAATCTGTGTAATCTGTGGTTTCTAAAAGAAGCCTTTAGTGAACTACCCTCTTAACGAACATAGCGTGTCAAAAAAACGCGCATCACTCCAAAATTCGCCATTTGCATTTGACTAATGGCAAATAACCAATATATTTAAGGTTGCCGCATCGTTTGTTTTGGAACCTGTGTGGCAGGGACGTTGTGAACCGGGTCAGGTGGGGAACCAAGCAGCCCTAAGCAGCCGACCTGGGCGCCAGGACACTCTAAGGCAAACGGTGCGGCTTTTTTCGTATATAATTCCACTTGGTATTATCGCATCCGCAAACAGGGAAGGCTCAAAGATGGCTTATCAGGTACTGGCAAGGAAATGGAGACCGCAAAAGTTCTCCGAAGTCGTTGGGCAGGAACATATCAGCCGCACGCTTAAGAACGCCATCGTTCAAAACCGCATCGGCCATGCCTATCTTTTTGTCGGTTCTCGAGGTATCGGCAAAACCACCACGGCCCGCATCTTCGCAAAGGCGCTGAACTGCCCCAACAACAAGGACGGCGAGCCCTGCTGCGAATGCGAAAGCTGCCGCGAGGTGATGAACGGCTCCTCCATGGACGTCATTGAAATCGACGGTGCCTCCCACAACAAGGTGGAGGATGTGCGCGATATACGCGAAAACGTCCAGTACGCCCCCACGCGCGGACGCTATAAAATCTACATCATCGACGAAGTCCACATGCTCACCACGCAGGCTTGGAACGCCCTGCTCAAGACCCTGGAGGAGCCGCCGCCCCATGTGAAGTTCCTCTTCGCCACCACAGAGCCCCACAAGGTGCTGCCCACCATCATCTCACGCTGCCAGCGCTTCGATCTGAAACGCCTCTCCGTTCCCCTCATCATGTCCCGCCTCCGCCAGATTGCTGACGGAGAGAAAATCAACATCGAAGACGCGGCCCTCGCCGCCATCGCCCGTGCGGCGGACGGCGGCATGCGCGACGCGCAATCCATCTTCGACCAGATCATCGCCTTCTGCGGTGGCACGGAGGCCAATGAACTCATCCGTGAACAGGATGTCATCGACGTGTTTGGACTGGCCTCAGGCATGGAACTCCGCGAAATCGCCTCCACCATCTTCACCAACGACCTGAACGGGGCCCTGAAAA
Organism: Victivallales bacterium; assembly: GCA_017458805.1. Classification (GTDB taxonomy): domain Bacteria; phylum Verrucomicrobiota; class Lentisphaeria; order Oligosphaerales; family Oligosphaeraceae; genus RGIG3456. Next base: position 1,258 of record JAFTAC010000278.1, read on the forward strand.
TCCTGCAGAAGCTCGCCGATGCAGGACGCGATTTGGAGCGCCTCTATGCAGACCTCATTGAATACGTCCGCAAAATCATGGTGGCTGGGCTCTGCTCCGACGCCAACGATATCCTGGAGGCAAGCGAGACGGAACTGGCAGATTTGACCAACATCGGCAAGGCCATCGACCCGCAGATGGTACAGCGTGCCTTGCAACAGCTTATCGCACAGGAGTGGTCTTTCAGAAGTGCCCTAAACAAGCGCATCTACTTCGAAGCAACCTTGGCAAAGGTGATGCTTGAGGTGCATAGCGTCCAGCTGGACGACATCTTCACGCACCTCAACCAAATCAGCGGCACCATCCCCCAGGGCACCATCCCGCCACGCCCCCAAATTGTCATTCCACCGCCAGTCATCCAAGTTGCTGCTCCGCCAAACCCTAAGATGCCTGTTCCGACCACCGCCTCGGAACAGGCCACAGGACAGACAACACCTGCAGTGGAAAAACAAGAGAAGACTACCCCTACCACGCAGCCATCAGCAGCACAGCAGCCATCTGCTTCTGCGCCTGCTCCTGCACCTGCACCTGCACCTGCTCCGCAAACACAAGCCCCTGCACCTGCACCTGCGCCTGCTCCTGTGCCGCAAACACAAGCCCCTGCACCTGCTCCGCAAGCAGCACAGCAATCACCAGCTCCAGCACCAGTTCCTGCATCTGCGCCTGCACAGCAGACATCCTCCCAAGCACCTGCACCTGCTCCTGCTCCTGCTCCGCAAACACAAGCCCCTGCACCGGCTCTGCAAACCGCACAGCAACCAACTGCTTCTGCGCCTGCACAACAGCTACCAGCAGCACAGCAGCCACAAACTCCTATACCAGCTCCTGCGCCTGCTCCGCAGCCCCCCTCCCCTGCGTCAGCACAGCAGTCTCCCGCCTCGGCACCAGCCGCCCCCACCTGTTCTGTTCCCGCCGCTTCAGCGGCGGGGGAAGCCACCTGTCCAGTTCCCGCCGCTTCAGCGGCGGGGGAAGCCACCTCCCCTGCGCCCGCCGCTTCAGCGGCGGGGGAAGCCCCCTGTTCTGTTCCCGCCGCTTTTGCGGCGGGGGAAGCCACCTCCCCTGCGCCCGCTGCTTCAGCGGCGGGGGAAGCCGCACCTATCTGTTCTGTGCCAGCCGCTTCAGCGGCGGGGGAAGCCGCCTCTGAGCCAGATGATGCTCAAGACGAATACAGTGGAAGCTCCTCTTCGCTGAACGACCTATTAATGCAGGCCTCCGCCGCAAGCATCGACATTGAGGACGAGGCCGACCCTGCGTTGGCAAGCACCAGCAACGCCTTTATGGATGCCTATACGCCGCAGAACATTCATGGTAGATTGGTTGATATCTTGGCGGAAATGAACGATGACATGCGTGCCAGTGATTTGATCGGACAAATGCAGCCGCAGGGCTTCGGGCAGTATGGCTTAAGCCTGACCTGCGACAAAAGCCAAATTGCAGCCCAGGACCTGGAGTTTCTGGAATCTTCTGCGACACAAAGGCTCATCAACAATGCCTTCCGCGAACTACGCCTTTCAGGCAAGGTGAAAATCACCTACACCAATGGTTCGCAAGAGGAAGGGAACCGCATCAAATATCGTCCTGCCAGCATCCTGGAGATGCAGCGTATGCAGCAGGAGAATCCCATCATCGAGACCGCAAACAGGATTCTTTCGACCAAAATGACAGAGGGCCACATCCCAGAGAATCAGTAAGGAGTCGTCCATGCCAATCATCAGTGCATATCCAGAGCCAATCCAGCAGGCCATCGCCTACCTCAGCCATCTGCCTGGCATCGGCAGCCGTTCCGCCGAACGGATGGTTTTGTCGATGATGACCTGGAAGCCTGAAGAGCGCGAAGGCCTGGGATGCGCGATTGCCGCATTGGCAAGCAAAGTGGCACATTGCCCTATTTGCGGCAACTACACGGAGGTCGGCCACCCCTGCCACATCTGTACTTCGGAAGCTCGCCAGCGCGACATCATCTGCGTAGTCGAGCAGGTGCCACAGTTGCATATCATCGAGAAATCGGGCTCCTACAAAGGGCTTTACCACGTCCTTGGCGGCAAACTCTCCCCCATGAACGGAAAAGGCCCCAATGACTTGCGCATTGCCGAACTGGCGCAACGTCTTGAAGGCGAAGCAATCAAGGAGCTGCTGCTGGCACTGTCGCCAGACATCGAGGGCGAGGCCACCGCCAACTATCTGGCACAGCTTTTCACGCGTCCAGGCCTCACCATCACGCGCATAGCCTCGGGCGTTCCCATCGGTGCGGACCTGACTTTCGCCGATTCCGCAACCCTCGCCACCGCCATTTCAGGACGTCGTGTCATCACCATGAACTAGCCACCCGTCTTGCCACCATGGGGAAAAAACTCAAAGCCTGCCGACATGGCCTCGCCACACTCTGCCTCTTCTGGCTGGCCTTCATGCTGCTGGGGACTATTCTCACCACATTCAAACTGATACCATTGCTGAAAGACAGCATCACCCTGACGGGCTTCATCGCATTTGTCGTAGCCGCATTTATCTTCCACAAGCACCGTTTCACTGTCGTCTATGTATTCGGCCACGAGCTGACGCACTGGGCAACCGCCAAACTCTTCCTCAAAAAGACAGGACGAATCCGCGTTGGACGACTAAGCGGCTCCACGGAAATCTACAACACGAACATCACCATTACGCTTGCCCCGTACATCATCCCGTTCTATCTGATGGTGGTCGTCGGGTTGTTCGGCATCAGCCAACTCTTCGTCTATCCATCGCCCCTCTGGGCAGTCTACACGATATCCACGCTGGTAGGCGTGACGTATGCCTACCACATCATGCTGAACATCTTTGCGTTGCGGCAGGCGCAAAGCGACCTGGAACTCTACGGCAAAGTTTTCTCCCTTGCCTTCATACTTGCAGGAAACGCCCTCTTCCTGCTACTGGCACTGCTCATCGCCACAACCCAGTGGAAAGAAGCCTTCCTTGCCTTCACCAAACTCCTCATCTTCCAGTGGGATGCAGTGAAGGCCATTGCACTCGGCCTCCGCGAGGCCGTGCATAACTACAGGGGGTAACGCCCCCTCATTGTCGCCCTATCTCTTGAACTTCTCGACGCAGCCTTTGACGATGGAGTTCATGGCATCCATCTTGATAAGCATATCCTTTGCGAGGGCAATCTGGCAGCGCGCACGTACCAAATTGTGGTCGGGGTACTTGATTTTGAAATAGACGTCGCCGTTGATGTAGTCGTTCAGGAAGCGGACTGCAAGCTCGGTGGTGATGGTGAAACAGGAGGCGGCGAGTGTCTGGACCTCCATCTCCGTCAAAGCCTTTGCCGTCTTGCTGAGGAAACCGTCGGCAAAAGCCCAGAAGGTGTTGAGGTCGAGCCCTGTCTTGGAGGTGTCCTTGCTGTCCTCCTCGGTAAAATTGGCGGCAAAGCGGATGGCATCGCCGAAGTCATACCCCACCAGACCAGGCATGACCGTATCCAAGTCAATGACCACCAGTGCTTTGTGCGTTGTCTCGTCAAAAAGCACATTGTTGATTTTGGTGTCGTTGTGGGTGACGCGCAGAGGCAGGTCGCCCTTGTCGAAAAGGGTTGTCAGGATGCAAGCCTGTTCGCGCACGGAAAGCAGGTAGTCTATCTCCTCCTGCACCTCCTTGACGCGCCCCGCCTTATCGCTCTGAATGTCGGCCAGCAGGGTGTCATAGCGCTTTTTCGTATTGTGGAAATCAACAATGGTATAAAAGAGCTGGGAGGCATCGAAGTCGGCAAGCACGGTCTGGAAGTCGCCGAACGCCTCACCCGTATTGTGGACAATCGTCAAATCCTCGCAACTATCAAAAGTCACGGAGGGAACATAATTGACAATGCGCCAAACGTCATCTCCATCGAAAAGGTAGGCCTTCCTCTCACCTGTCACATCCGTGTGATGGAAATGAAGGTTAATGCCGTCGGGACGTTTCCTACGGATGAACTCCGTCACCTTCTCGATGTTCTCCATCACCTGCACAGGCTGCTTGAAGGCGTATGTATTCAGCTTCTGAGCCAGGTAGGACTTGATTCTCGCCATACCTGTGCCGTCGTCCATGATGTAGTTGATCTTGTAGGTCTGGTTCACATTCCCCATGCTGATTTCATCATACGAAAAAAACAGACCAGGCAAATGGAATGCCACTCCGACATCATGGAGCTTCTGAGAAATCTTCGGGTCAAGGCTCTGACGATTACTCTGCATTATCGTTCTCCCCAAGTCCCGTGGGTTTAGTTCGCCGCCAATACGACTTCGCCACCCACGGCTTTATTCCTACGCACTTACGGTGCTTTTCCACTAACCACTAACCACTAACCACTAACCACTAACCACTAACCACTAACCACTAACCACTAACCACCAACCACTAATCCCTAATTTATTGGTCGGGCGATGCCCAATTTTTTTACGC
>JAFTAC010000034.1 GCA_017458805.1 Victivallales bacterium
GTGGCGTTGGATCTGGGGGCATCCACAGGGGGCTTCACGGATGTGCTGTTGGAGCATGGTGCGCGCAAGGTATATGCCGTTGATGTGGGCACCAATCAACTGCATGAAAAGCTGCGAAATGACCCTAGAGTGGTGTCACTTGAGCAGACGAATGCCCGCGATTTGGACAAGAGGCTCATACCCGATGAAATACAGATTCTGACGGGCGACCTCTCTTTCATCTCGCTGACCAAGGTACTGCCTGCTTGCGTTCCGCTGCTGGCGATTCAATTCACGGCAATTCTACTGATCAAGCCCCAGTTCGAGGCGGAACGGGGTGAAATCGGCTCTGGCGGGGTGGTGCGCAGCGAGGAGGTGCGTGCCCGATGCGTCGCCAAGATTGAGACCTTTGCCGTGCAGGAACTTGGATGGCACCACATCGGAACAATTCAATCCCCCATTGCAGGGCAGAATGGTAACATAGAGTTTCTGGCGGTGTTTGACAATGTAATACAGACATAGTTGCGTTGCAAGTGCACTGTGCTGTGTTTTTTCGACGACATGCTGTACCCCATTTCAGTCGTGTTGCAAAGGTGCTCTATGGAAGATTGGTGGTGGTAGTCAGGGTAAGGTTTTGAGTGTCGAGTATTCGGAGGTATGTTTTTTTCTGGGGTTCGGATTCGAAGCTGAAGCGTGCGCCCATGAAGGCGGTGAGGCTACCAAAGGTCACAGGTGGCTCGATGGGCCAGTGAAAATGGCCTCCTGCCCAGAAGACGGGTGATGGAAAGGTCTCCAGGCGGTGGTGGATGACATCGGGGACTTTCAGGTAGCAGCATTCGGAGGCAGGACGGCTGCAACTGTTGGGGTAGGGGATGTGTGTGCCGATGACGATGGTGGTTGCTTTTGATTTGGCCAGTTCGTTTTCAAACCACTGCCACTGCTGGTCTGAAAGAATGTGGTCACCTGCACCAGTAGATGTTAGTGCGAATGCTGTCACACCAGGCAGGCTTCGATAGACGCAGTTCATCGGTTGCTCGTAGTTTTCTTCAAAAAAGGGGTGTTCGCGGTGGAGGCCGCACTCCAGAACTGGCACCCCGAGCGTCTTTCGCCAGGCGAGATACTCATTGAATAGCTCTTTGCGGTATGGAGTAAGCTCTTCCCGTAAGCAACCATCGCGTGAAACCGTGTCACCGAGGTTGATGACAAGGTCGAATCGGTGTTGGCGAATCCATTCAGCGAGATGTTCCAGTCGATGTTCCTCGAAGGCACGGGAGTTGCGATTGTCGCATAGATGGATGTCGCTGATGAACAGGATGGTAGCCACACTAGATCTCCTTTGGATCGGTGAGGTGCCGTTTGTTGCTGGTGACCATCTCGTCAGGCATGAAGTCGTAGCGTGCGAGTTCAACCATGACGGCAGAACCATCGGGGGCGACATCGTATCGTGAGAGAGCGCAGTTCCAATAATATGAGCTATCAATCACCTCTCCGCTTCGATTGAAGAAGAAGCGTTTTAAGGCACCGATGGTGGCTCCGTGGCCGATAAGCAGGATGTCGTCTGCTGGGGGATTTGCCAGAAGTTCCTCGACGAGTTCATTGACGCGTATGGAAACTTGCTCCACCTGCTCATTGGGATCTTCGACAGTCCATGGAAATGGAAGAGTTGCATCCGCTGCCAGGCGTGGGAACGCCTTGCGAATCTCCTCAATGGTCAGCCCCATGTAGGGGGCCGTGTAGATGCGCATCTCCTGCATGCGCGGCTCCAGGTAGAAGGTGAGGTCGCACTCTTCGGCGATGATTTCTGCTGTGGTGATTGTCCTCACGAGGGGCGAGGAGATGATTCTGCCTTGGAAGCCTTCGTTTTTCAGGTGGCGTCCAAGACGGTGTGCCTGCTCGACGCCCAGGACGGATAGCTCACGGTCCATAGGCGGGAATTCGTAGTTTGTTCCAGGTGGCAAGCCCGTTAGCGCAGGCTGCCCATGACGTGCAAATCGTATTATCATCTGAAAGGTTTCCAGTGGTATTCTTCCTGAAGGCCCAAGGCTTCTGCCCATTGCGTGCGCTCAATGATAACAGGGCATTTCCCTATGGTGTGGGCATCGGAGCCGATTTCAAAGAGGATGTGGTTGTCGCGCACCGTTTCCCAGAAGTGGCGATAGGCTGCATTCTGCAGGTCGCAGCGGTTGATTTCAAGTGCGGTATGGTACTCCTTTGCCAGCTTGAGGATTTCCTGGAGGTATTCGTTTGGGATGAGTTCGTATCCCCAGCGGGGGATGATACCAGCCTTTTCATAGCGGATGCCCTCGCCGAAGGGATGACCGATGCAATCGACATTGCGGTTATGGACGAGCGCATTTCGGATTCTGTTGAACTCAACGCGGATGTATTCTTCCACGGTTGGTATAATCGCAGGCGAAAGATGCACGGAGCCAATGATATAATGAAGGCGGAGCTTTTGGCGTCCGTCGTAGCCGCAGGCATCGGAGCCGTCGTTGTGGAGGTCCGCTTCAACGCCTAGATAAGTATGTTGCCTGTCGAAACCATCTGAGTAGTACTCTTCGGAAAGCACTTCCAGGCAGGAGAATGGGTGCTTTGGCGAGGTGTTGCAATGCTCTATAACACCAACATAGCGACAGCCCGCTGCATGTGCTGCCGCCTGCTGCTGGGCAGCCGTCGGGCCTGCTTCCGCACCCTCTGGCCTAACTCTGTAGTAGGAGGCGTGGATATGGTAGTCACTTTGTATCAGCATAGTTTCTGACTTTTTCAACGGTCTTCGTAGCGAGCTCTTCGAGCCAGAGTGCAATTCTTCTGAGGCGTGCGCGTTCCTTGGGAAGGTCTGAAGTGACATTCTTGAAGATCTGGAACATCTGCTTGGATGCATCGGGCGAATCAATGTCCACGAGCCTGTCAGAGAGACACATGTCATTGATCATCTGGCGTTTGCGTCCACATTCAGCAAAGGGCAGTGGAGGATGGGGACCTCGTTGCCGATGGCCATGATCATGGAGTGCATCTCTTCGGATGCAAGCAGGGCCGTGCGCTTATAGACGCCCAGCGCCTCCTCGGGTGTCCAGAAGTGGTCGAGGTAGATGGTGCTTGCCTGGGCAGTGGGCGACAGCCTGTCGTAGATGTAGGTTTTGCCGAGTCCGCCCTTGACGGTGTCTTTGGTCTCGTGTGCGATGACGACCTTGTAGCCTGTGGCGGTGACTGCCTCGATGAAGGCTTGCATCTGCGATAGCTGGTAGTCGAAGCGTTCAGACGAGACGGCGTGAGAAATCATGTCCGACGGCTTGCCGTCGATATAGGCGGGGAGGCGAGGCACAAAGATGACGAAGCGGTCTTTTTCAAGGTGGTGCTTTGTCATAAAGGCATCTGCGTATGCCTCGTCGGAGCGGTGGAAGAAGACGGTTGTGTCGGGACGGTAGTCGTTCTCCTTGAACTCATAACCGCATTGTTTCAGGTAGTTTATGGAATCCTTGTCGCGGTTATAGACGAACACGGCATCCTTGAATAGCTGCTTGTAAACTAGGGTTAGCGGCCATGCCACATAGTCGATGGACTGCGAGCCGATGCCGTAGGGGATACCTTTGGCGCGGGCGATGAGCAGCGACATGGAATAGGGCAGGGCGAAATCATAGAGGTTCTTCACGCCCAGACGCCCGAAGTTAAGCGTCGTGCCCGAGTTGTAATAGACGAAAGCGGCATCGTCAAAGGCCTTGGCTGCCTTGGGATAGAGCGCTTTCAAGTCTTCATAAACATCAAGAGGGAACTGGTTGAGTAGGTCGTCCGCGAAGGCTTCTGCATCAAAGCTGGTGATGCAGCCCTGGCGGAACTGCTCCAGCTTGAAGCATCCCCAGCGCGCCTCTAGCTTGGCACGGGCACTGCCTTCAGGCGTGAACGGATGGTCGCTGTAGGGGGCTGTTCCGATGATGCACTTGAATGGGGAGGAAACCAGGTTGAACAAGGGGTGATAGCTGGGTAGGTGCTGTTTGTAGTATTGGAAGTTCTCCGTTTCCTCCTTGAACATGTTCAGCATTGTCACGGGCATCTCGGGCATTTTTTCGCGGAAAAGCGTCAGCAGGCCGCTGTGGATGCCCATGTCGCCGATGTTGGAGATGGACCAGGTATAGGAGACGAGAAGATGCTTTTTGCAGAGAGTTGACATGGCTTTTCGGTGGATATCGTGCGCTTTGCGAACGGCGCCCACAACTTGCGGCACAGGACAAGAAATCTAGAGCCTTTGTATGGTCATTCCGCCATCGACGTTGATGACCTGGCCTGTGGAGTAGGCGAGGTCGCCGCGCAGGAGCATGGCGACGGCGCGCCCGATGTCCTCTGGGTAGCCCCAGCGTGGCTGGAGGCAAAGGCCATTGGCGATGAGCTTGTCATACTTTTCCTTCACGGTGGAGGTCATGTCGGACATGATGACGCCAGGGCGGATTTCATAGACAGGGATGCCGTATTCGGCTAGGCGGACGGCCCAGAGCTGGGTTGCCATGCTCACGCCCGCTTTGGAGATGCAGTATTCGCCGCGGCTGATGGAGGGGACGGTCGCGGAGATGGAGGACATGTTCACGACTGCAGCGCGGAACTCCTTGTCATGTTCTATGCGGTTCGCCATTCGCTTGGCGATGGCCTGTGTCAGAAAGTAGGGGCCTTGCAGATTGGTTCTGAGGACGTGTTCGAAGCTGTCCTCGGTGGCCTCCAAGATGTCCGCGCGGACTTTCGGTGCGATGCCAGCGTTGTTGACGAGGAAATTGATGTCGCCAAGTTTGTCGTAGAGTTCATCGATGGCGCGCGCACGGTCGTCGGTCGAGGCGACATTTGCCTGACAGTACGCCACTTTCACGCCCGTTGCGGACAATTCGTCGAGCACCTCCTTGACGGCCTCCTGGGAGCGAGTGCCGAAGATGCCGATGTTATAGCCTTCCTTGGCGAGGGCTCGGCTAATGCCCAGCCCGATGCCGCGCGCACCGCCTGTGACTAGAGCGTTGAATGACATGATAACTCCTTATTTATCAGATTATTTTGAAGCAGCTTGCATGTTAGCGATGAGTTTTTTGATTTCCTCTGCGAGCATGTGTGCGCGGATGGTGTTGCCGTTTTCGACAAAACGCTTGTGGAGTTCGGCTAGAGCGGCGACGGGATTCGACGGGGTAAGGCGGGAGCATTTGCGGAATTCCTCCTCTGCCTCGCTGCGACGTTCGACCTCCCAGTAGGAGGTTGCCAGCCAATAGTGGACCTTGGGGTCTTCGGGGGTGAGGCGGCGCACCTCTTCCAGGCATTCGATGACATCGTTGTGGAAGCCCAGCTTGATGCCGATGGTCGCCATGTTCCAGAGCAACTTAATGTGCTTTTCGCCCTCCGCATACTCTTCCTGTTCGAAAAGCGGCATCAGTTTTTCCTTTTCATTCAGAAGGGCAGTTGCCTTTGTGGCCATGTTGAATCCCGTGCAGAGGTTGGCCTTTCTTGTGATGCAATTCATGCATGGGGTGTTTTCTGGCACGGTGACTTGCATCTGGCGGAACACGTCATAGTAGTATTTTATCAGCTGGGCATGGGACTTGAAGGTGGAGACATGGGGCCCCTGAACGATGGTCATGAAGCGGCAGTGGGCCATGTGACCATTGGGCATGACCAGAAGATGCGGGCTGCAGCCAACCCGTTGCAGACCGAGCTTGTAAATCATCCCGAAGGTCGCATCCTCGAATGCGCATGGCATGAAATGGCAGTCAAAGACAATGTCTTTCCCGCCGATTGCAAGATTCTTGATCATTTCCGCATTGTTTTTGACAAGAGTCTGCATATTTTTGATGCTGAACATGCAGTTTGTGCGGAGGAGGAGCAGGCAGTGCTCAAAGATGTCAAGCCGCTTCTCGATGAACGAGTAGTCGGCGTTCGGGTCGTCCATATAGAGGACAAACTGAATTTGGAGGCGTGCCTTCAGAAAATCCTGCAAGGTTTGGGCAGACTCCTCCAAGTCCTCCTTGGAGTACAATTCGGGGCGGTAGATGCGCCAAGAGATGACGGGGCGCTTTTGGATTATGAGCTGTTTGACGGATTCTGAAAAGAGGCCGTTTGTCTCCAGCACGGGTTGGATGGAGTGTTTGGCGCATTGTGTGAGGATTTGCTCCAGATCGGGGTGGAGGGCGGGTTCGTTACCCACCAGGATAAGGGGGCGTTTTTTGTCCTCCTCGGCCAGTCCAAGCGCCATGTTGACAATTGAAATCGGGAGGTCAACGGGGTCGGAGAGCTGAATGAAGGGGAAGTCGCAGCGTTTACGGCTTGTGAGGAATAGTTCCATGGTGTACCTCGTTTTAAGGATGTAATTGCGTCGCAATTACCTCTACTGAATCAGAAAATCGCACGCCATCTTTGTGAGCTGGCTGTGCCACTGTGCGGAGGAGAAGTTGTGGTTTGCGCCTTCGATTCGCATGAATGTGATGGGCAGCTGCTGCTCCTCTGCGTAGGTCTTGTAGTATTTGAGGGCGGCCTCCGCATCAGGGTCGGCGGTGCCGTATATCATCAGCCCAGGCAACTCCTTGCGGAGGTTGGTCAGATACTTCTTGGGAGGCTCCTGCCCCGCCTGGAGGCGGCTTTCGTTGTTGGAAGCCTTGACAGTCTTTGACTTTGCCGCCTGTGTCTGCGGTTCGGGCGTGCCCTCTTCGTGCTTCTTGTTTTCTCCACGCTTCAGGAACGGCTTGAAGATGACCTTGAAGACGCGGGCCAGGCTGGCCTCTCCTGCAAAGAGCCTCTTCCATGTCTGAAGGCTGCATGCCTTGTAGAGATAGACCTTCAGGAAGTGCCAGGTGCGGTGGACATCGCGGCTGAAGCTGTCGCCGTCCGAGAAGGGATAGACGGAGAGCATCACCATGGAGTCTGCCTGGGGCAGTTTTTTCAAGGAGCCGATGGCGATGTTGCCGCCCGAACACATACCAAACAGCGTAATGGTCTTAAGTCCAGTGAGCTCCATCAGCTTCTGTGAGGCCATCTGGAGGTCGTCGGACATGGTGGCCAGGGTCGCCTTGAGGCCGTCGCCCTGGCTTTCGCCGCGCCCTCTGAAGTCGAATCTCAAGCAGGCGCAGCCCTTGGCCGCGAGGGCGCGGGAGAGGGTGGTGAGAAGCCCCGCAGGGCCGTTGCGGTTGCCGCTCCACCCGTGGGTGAAGACAACGGCACGCTTGCAGAAGCCTTCTGAGGGTGTGCTTAGGATGCCGAATACCTGGCTTCCCTGGACGTCGAAGGAGACAGTCTCCTCCTGGACACCAGGAAGCACTTCGCATTTATGTTGAAGGGATGTATCCATGTGCTATTTCCCTGTTTTCAGCGGTGGATAGTTGGCTTCCAGGAACGCCATCTGGGATTTCCATGCGAGCTTGGCGGGCAGACTGTCCCGATAGAGGACGAAGTTATGGCCGCCATTGGGGATGGTCTCGTACTTGTAGGGCTTTTTGAGCTTGTCGAGGACAGCAGTGAAGTCGCTGTGGCTCTCGTGGAAGACGCTACCCTCGTAGGCTCCACCGATGAAGAGGAGGAGCGGGCACTGGAGCATATCCGCGTTGTGGATGATGCTGCGTTTGAGGAGGCCAGTGAGCTGCGGGAGGGGAGGCTGGTTGCAGAAGTCCTCCCAGGAGTCCCAATTGCGTGGCGCACGGCGCATTCTGTCCCAATAGTAGCGCTGCGGGTTGACCAGCCATGCATCGTAACTGACAACGGCTTTTGCCTTTGCACCACCGCGTGCTGCTGCAAGGAGTCCGACGCCCGCGCCAAAGCTGTGCCCGATCATGGCGAACTCGTTGGGGCGGACGTAGGGGAGCTTCCAGGCGGCGGAGAGCATGGAGAGGCAGTCGTTGACCTCGCCGTCCAGGTTCTCTATTTCACCTTCGCATTTCAGCTCCTTCCCGTTGATGGGGAAGGGGAACTGGAATACGTCCTCGCCACGCATGGCGGGGCCGATGATGACATAGCCTAGCTCCACAAGGTCGGCGAGGAAGTTCATGAAGTCGCCTGGCAGGCCGAACGCAGCACCATGGCAGTAGAGGAAGAGGGGGTACTTGGCGTCTTTTACGGGATTCTTTGGGTAGAGGAGGACGCCATATTCCTTCAGATTATCAACACTCCACTCAACCAGGTCGATGTTGACCATGGGGTGGGAGGGGAGATTGAGGGCCTTGACAACGGTGAATGTGGCATCGGGCCATGGCCCCCACTCCGTCTTGGGGAGTGGCTTGACATCCTTCAGCTTGTGGGATGCCTCCATCCATTTGACCTTGGCAAGGCGATTTTGCTTCTGCTGGGAGAGGAGTCGTCCATCGAACCAGCACTGGAGGGCTGCGCTGACATCCAAACCGTCGAAGAAGGGCTGTTTGAAGGCGTCGAGGAAGGCCTGTTCATCTGCATCGGGCATGGACTGCTCGATTCTTTCCAGGCCAGGGCGGACAGTGTCGCCAGCGAACACGGTGAATGTCAGAACGAGAAGAACCGATAGAAATAGTCGTTTCATCTTGAAAGGCTCCAGATATTTATTTGGTTGCATCCCTGTATTTTATGATTCCATCAATGATGGCGTCTGTTATTTTTTCCTGCTGAATTGGATTCTTCAGGTTTGCCAGCTCGGCGTTGTTGCTGATGAAGCCGATTTCAATCAGCATGGAAGGGCAGTTGGTGTTGCGGATGACATAGTAGCGTTTGCGTCTGACGCCGCGGTCGGCGACCCCCGTACGCTGGATGAGCGCGCGCTGCGTGTAGAATGCAAGGTAGGCGTTTGTCTTGTCGTATTTATTGGCGGGGCATGCGTCCCGTGAGACGACGGTCGTGCCGACGGCGGGGTCATTTTGGGGTGTGGCGATGTAGGTTTCCAGGCCGTTGACGGAAGGGGAGGCGGAATTGCAGTGGATGCTGATGAAGAGGTCTGCATCGATGGCGTCTGCAAACTTTGTGCGCCTGTCCAAGCTGATTTCCGAATCTTTGTTTCGGGTCATATAGACATTGAAGCCCCGTGCCTTGAGTTTAGTTGCAAGGCGCAGGGCGACAGCGAGATTGACATCCTTCTCATAGTTTTTGCCATTGACGGCTCCCACATCCTTTCCTCCATGCCCTGGGTCAACCAAAATGGTTTTGATGGGGCATTTAGGGGTGATGGTGGCTGGCCGCAGGATTGGCTCCAGAACAAGTTCGAAATCCGATTTGCCAATAAGAAAGACCTGCTTGTTTTTTGCGATGGGCCTGGATAGGTAGAATTGCACGTTGTTCAGGGTCATCTGGCGGCTGTTTTCAGCAAACGTGATGGTCGAGAACTTGGATTTGAAGGTGACCTCCTTGCCTCTGGTTGTCATAGTCATGCCGTAGAATGTGGCCACGTCAACCATGTACAAGTACGTGGAACCGTTGAAGGTCTGGAAGCGGATTGTCAAGGGACGTTTTTTCGGCTGGGCGGCAGCGGGGGATGCAAGCGAAAAAAGGAGTGGCAAAACCAGCAGTAAAAGAAGGTGTTGCCACGGATAATGTCGTGATAAGCCAATCTTTGAATGACATAGAGGAAGCTGCAAGCGATTGTTTGAAAAGAACTTGGGTGCATTCTGCATGGATGCGGTAGCAGCATACGGCTTCAATCCGCTAACCTCGCCTATGCGTCCATCTTTAAACACCTTTTCGCACATTTTGCATTTGTCCCGAATCTATTTCTTTTCGTAGTCAGGTTCCTGCTTGTCCAGGACCATCTCCTTTGTCAAGGTGAAGGTCTTGCCGCTCATGTTCGGCAGGTCGTACATGTAGTCCAGCATAATGCGTTCGAAGATGGCCTTGAGGCCGCGCGCACCCGTTCCCTTCTTTTCTGCGATGGCTGCAATCTCCTCCAAGGCCTCGTCCTGGATGACGAGTTTTGCATCGTCCATCTTGAAGAGCTCCTGGTACTGGCGTACAATGGAGTTCTTGGGTTCCGTGAGGATATGGATCAAATCCTGCTTGGAGAGAGGACGCAGGGATCCGATGACGGGAAGCCTTCCAATGAACTCGGGGATCAGACCGAACTTCAGAAGGTCTTCAGGCTCCGCCAGGTCGAGGATGGCGGAGTTGGAACTGTTGGCGTCTGGCGAGGAGAGAAAATCCTGCTTCTTGCCGAAGCCAAGCACTCTCTGACCGATTCTACGCTGGATAATCTGGTCAAGGCCCACAAATGCGCCTGAGCAGATGAAGAGGATGTTGGTGGTGTCCAGTTTGATGTACTCTTCCATCGGGTGCTTGCGTCCGCCTTTTGGCGGGACATTTGCGACCGTGCCTTCCAAAATCTTCAGTAGAGCCTGCTGGACGCCTTCGCCAGAGACGTCGCGCGTGATGGAGACGTTTTCTGAACGTTTGGCGATTTTGTCGATTTCATCGATGAAGATGATACCTATCTGCGCCTTGGCCAGGTCGTAGTCGGCTGCTTGAATCAGGCGCAGCAGGATGTTTTCCACGTCGTCACCGACATAGCCTGCCTCCGTGAGGGTGGTGGCGTCGGCGATGGCGAATGGGACATTCAGCTTTTTGGCGATGGTCCGTGCCAGCAGGGTCTTGCCTGATCCAGTTGGACCGATGAGGAGCACGTTGCTTTTTTCCAGTTCAAGTTTTGAGCTGGATTTTTCCGACTTGTGCTTGTCCAGGTATCTGAGGCGCTTGTAGTGGTTGTAGATGGCGACAGAGAGGATTTTCTTGACTCGGTCCTGGCCGACGACATATTCATCCATGAACTTTTTGAGTTCTGCTGGCGGGTCGAGGTTGAAGTCGCCCGCGCCGAGGAATTGGCTTTTCTCGGCGCGGAGGGACATGGCCTCCTCCTCGCTCATGACCTCGTAGCCGAGGATGTTGCACCCACGGACCAGGCAGTCCTCACAGAGATAGAGGCTGCCCGCCGTGATGCCCTTGGGGGCTTCTTTACTGGTTCTGCCACACAAGAGGCAGATGTGATCGTGATCGTGATTGCTAGTTTTAGCCATATCTGAAAAAACGGTACTTATTTGCTGGGCATGACGACCTTGTCGATGATGCCCTCCGCGATGGCTTCTTCGGCGGACATGAAGTGGTCGCGCTCGCTCTTCGAGCGAATCTCATCGGCGGGATGGCCGCAGTGCTTCGCCAGGATGTCATAGAGGACCTTCTTGATGTAGAGAAGTTCCTGCGCCTGGATATCGACGTCGGCTGCGGTGCCGCGGAAGCCGCCAGAAGGCTGGTGGACCATGATTCTGGCGTGGGGCAGGGCAAAGCGCTTACCCGCTGCGCCCGCTGCAAGCAGGACGGCGCCCATGCTGGCTGCCTGCCCGATGCAGTAGGTGCGGACATCACAGGAGAGCATCTGCATGGTGTCATAGATAGCGAGGCCTGCGGTGACGGAGCCGCCAGGCGAGTTGATGTAGAGGTCGATATCTTTCTTGGGGTCTTCGCTTTGGAGGAACAGGAGCTGTGCGACGATGATGTTGGCAACGTCGTCATCGACTTCGGTGCCCAGGAAGACGATTCTGTCTTTCAGAAGGCGGGAGTAGATGTCATACTGGCGTTCGCCGTGGCCTGTCTGCTCCAGAACGTAAGGAACATAATAGTTTGCTTTGATGTCGTTGGACATGTTTTTCCTTTGGGTTGAAGATGGAAATACTGTTTCAATACCGATGCGAACCTTGAGACGTTGGTTATCTCACATAATTTTATGGGCTACTTTACGTAAAAATATCACTTCTTCACGAAAAAAGCAAGTCGTGCATCTGAAAAAGGTGCTATTTAGAGAGGAAAATAGGGCGGTTTAACGATGAAATGCCTTTTAGCCACGCAATATTGCGCGCAAAAGGCATTTCAAAGGGGGTGCCTGGCGTTTGTCAGGCACCTATGGATCCCTACTAAGCAGAGGCATCTGCCGCTGCATTCGGGTTACTGTTTGTCTTCCGTCTTTTCCTCTGGCGCCTTCTCCGCTTCAGCAGTCTCCTCTTTCAAGGGGGCTTCCTCCACCTCGGCAAGTTCGATGAGGCGGTTGAAGAGCTTCTCCATCAGGACGTTGTTGATAAAGCGCGACATTTCGCCGCTCTCTTGCTTCTCCTGGAAAATCTGCTGGAGCTTCTTTGACTTGTCCGCCTGGCTGGCGAAATGCCTGAGCATGACGTTGTAGTCATCGCCAGTGAAGTCAATGTTTTCGGCCTTCATGATGGCGTTCAGCATATACTGCCTGCGGAGACCGTCCTCGGCTTTCTTTTTGGCTTCTGCCTGCATCTCGTCCTTCTTGGCAGTGATGTCCTCGCGGGAGGTGCCCTTGCGCTTTTCCTCTTCAATCA
>JAFTAC010000279.1 GCA_017458805.1 Victivallales bacterium
AAGATCATCCGCGAGACGGCTTTGGCGGAGGGGATACCCATTATGGAGAATGTACCTCTTGCACGTGCCCTTTGGGAGAAGGGGCGCGTGGAGGATTTCATACCTGAAGAACTGCTTGAACCCGTTGCAGAGGTGCTGAAGTGGGTCAAGAAGCTGAAGGATGCTCAAAAGGAAGAGGCGGACCTTGATTCCGTCACAATCGAGTAGTACTATGACTGTTGAAGAACATTACAAACGGCTGGCTCCCAAGCTGACGAACTGGCTCGTAGCCACAGGAAGCCCCTATCAGGAAGCCTGTGACCTCGTGCAGGAGACTTTTATGAAGGTCTGGTCGATGCGGGATGATTTGCAGGACAACGACGCCGCAGTGTCGGGACTTGTTTTCACCATCGCGCGTAATCTACGGAAGAACCTGTTCAGGGAAAAGAACCGCGTGACGTATGTGGATGAAATCAAAGAGGGTGACCTGGGGTTGACAAGCGAGAAGACCTCTGCATCAGACATTGATTTTCTGCGCCAGCGGTTGAAGGAGGCCTTTGACCAACTTCCGCCGCTTCTGCGGGAGGCCTACACGCTTTTCCAGATAGGTGAACTCTCCATCCAGGAGATTGCACACGAGACAGGAGTCTCCGAAGGGCTGGTAAAAGTGCGCATTTTCCGTGCAAAAGAGAAATTAAAAGAGATTCTTTCGGATTTAAGTGTAACCTTTTAGTCAGCTATGTGTAATCAAGGTATAAGGAGATTTTAATATGGATATCAGCATCAATAGAAGTAACAGTGTGAACCAGGCGGGTTTTGAAGTGAGTGCTCCAGCGGTGCAGTCGAAAGGCGGCAACATGGAAAAACCTATGCTTTCCATTACCAGTTTGTCCGCCAATGAGGATGTCAGCTTGGGAAACGATATTCCAGATGCTGCGTTATCCAGGGAGGATGCACTTGGCAAGTTTGTCAACTCTGTGTTCAACCTTCCTCCCCCCGCTATGCCTAAATTCGGTTGAGACTTTTCCTGTTTTTGTCTTTTCCTGTTTTGTTTTTTCCAGTCTTGAGTTTTCCAGTTTTGAGTTTTCCAGGGGTTGAGTTTTCTAATGATATGATCAATGCCGAAAGGGAGATTCTGTTATGCCACTCAATGTAAATGGCTATAGTCAAGATTTCCAACGTTTTGTTGATTTTGCATCAAAGGCAAGCAAGGGGCGGGAAATCGCCCACATGGATGGCATAAGGCATACCGTCGCAAAGGCATCGTCGGGTGGCGTCGGGGGCTTTTTTTCGCTCTTCCGTTCACAGGGGAATAAAAACGCCAATGACGTCACGCGAATCCTCTTCAAGCAATCGGTTGTCGATATATTCGGCAGCGAGGAGCAAATCCCCGAATCGGTGAAGAAGCAGTTGAGCCTGGATGACTTTGACAAGGGGAAGCCCTTGACAGCACGACGTGTTATGGCTGTGAAAGTTGCTATCGACCAACATTTTGCGGATGTCAACCAGCTTCAGGCGAACATTGCCGCCGCCAAAGCAAATGCGAGCTTGGCCTACGCCCAGGCGGGGCCTGCTGGCAAGGCGCAGTTGGACGCGCACATCGCCACCATCATCCAGAGCTGCTCGGACGACCCTGAGCTTCTGAATCTGGTCACGAAGTATCTGGATGACATTCTGGTAGGCGGGGACAACAATCTGCGCTCCGCTGAATCCGTTCAGGCTAAGCTGGATGGGCTGCGGGCCAATTTGCAGGAGATACGCGAGCTCTCCAAAAAGACCCCTGCCTTGAAAAGCATCGGTCTAAAGTATATGGATGCTTTGCGTGGCAAGAGTGTTCCCCAGGGGCTTCTCGGCAAAATCGTGGCTGCTGCAAAAGCTGCGCCCATCAAGGACTTGACGTCGCTGTCTGCATCCTCCTCCGCATGGGATATCCACAGAGGTGTCAAGCAGTTTGTTGACGGCATTTCCAATGCCATTGATTCCACTGGAGCTTCGAGGGTTCTAGAGGGGAGCGATGAGCTGAATCCGACACGCGACCTGCTGGAGTCTCTCATCATTTCACGCATTAGCAAGGGGAATCTCCAGAACATCCATGACGCTCTTGAAAGCACACCAGCCTCCAAGTTGCTTCGGCTTTATGAGAATGTCATGACAGGGGGCATAAATGATAGCACAGCATCGCCTGGAGTTAGAAATGCAATCGGCGACCAGGGCTCTTCTTACACGACTTACATTGACCGTTTGAAGCAGGCGGTCGATGAGGCCAGCGGGATTCCTGGAGACCAGGTTCAGCCTGTTGCTTCGTTCAGACGCCCGTTCAATATGTCGTCCATCAACGGTGATGCTATTTTCGCGGATATGGCGGGCTCTGCCAGAAGCAAGCTTTCGCGCGAAAGGGATGCTTTCATTAGTCAATCCGTCCAGGGGAACGGACCTGTCGCCAAGTTCATGCGCACGATGTTTAGGAAGGTGATTCCCGCTGAAGTTTACGATGCCGCTCAAAATCTCCAGGACGAAGCCAGCCCTTGTTCCTTGAGAATGTTCAATGCTTCTGTTGCACTTGATTGCAAGCACTTCGCAGAAGGAATAATCTCTCAAACCACGTTTGCAAAGGATCTTCCACGTGGCTTTATCTTTATGCTTGGCGATACACGGCTTTCCACAGATTTGAACACGGCCATGAACGAGGTCGCGCAGTACGTGGCAAAGGATCCCAACGCCACATACGCAGGTCTTTCTCCGAAGGCGAAGGCAACCGCGAACCTCATTATGTCGATGTATGGACAGGAAATGAACAAGGCAGCGGAGTTTGGCTTCGCAAAAGTATTCGACCCGAATCACTTTTCCCCTGCATTTATGTTGGGGATGAAAAAGGACGGTCAAGAAGCCCATACGGTCAGGATC
The DNA here is from genome assembly GCA_017458805.1 of Victivallales bacterium. Classification (GTDB taxonomy): domain Bacteria; phylum Verrucomicrobiota; class Lentisphaeria; order Oligosphaerales; family Oligosphaeraceae; genus RGIG3456. Next base: position 2,884 of record JAFTAC010000279.1, read on the forward strand.
GATATCACCAGCGACCATAAGCTGTTCATGGATTACAAGTGCGATCGCGAGGTGGATGGACTCGCGTATGATGGCAATTATATTCCTGTCGGTGATGGAAGCCAGGTTCATGCAGGACTGCATGTCGAAATCGACTCAGATGAGTTCGACCGCCTTACTTCTCTAGACTATACGCAAATGAATGTTGCTACCGCTGATCTTATAGAAAACGGTGAAGCAAACTCGCCCGCAGCTCCCACCGTTCAAACATTGCCACAATTCAAGATGGATCCAGCCAAGGTGAAATGCATGGTCGGCTTCTCAGCCACTTTAAACTGAAGAAATAACTTAAAGGGAGTGAACAATGGACTACAAGGAACTGATTTCAGCCTTCGGTGAAAAACACGGCATCGAGGGGCTTGCTTCCGACGAGGGGACGACCTCCCTTGACATCGACGGCATGACGGTTGAGATTTTCCACAACGAGGAGGATGCGAGCATCTTCCTGTGCAGCGTCGTCGGTGAGCCCCCAGCAGAAGGTCAGGAGCGTTTCAGTGCGCTTCTCCTTCAGGCGAATTTCCTCTTCAAAGGCACTGATGGCTCAACGCTTTC